>CAJTVK010000004.1:76032-76268 GCA_910579645.1 uncultured Lachnospiraceae bacterium
TTCCCGGAGCTGCTCAGTCAGCGTCTTGGTGGTGATGTTGCCCAAGAGTCGCTGTAATTCATTAAAACGGATTGTGCCTTTGGAGAGATGCCATAATATTTTCAGTTTCCATTTTCCGCTAAGGATGTTCAGCCCAAGTTCAACCGGGCACTGTTCATCCACTGCCTGCACCTTTGCCATTATGTATTGCCCCTTTCCACGCACGGTTTCAAAAAGGAAACCTTATTTCAAAAAAG
>CAJTVK010000005.1 GCA_910579645.1 uncultured Lachnospiraceae bacterium
ACTCGACAAAATATCCTCGAAAATTTGCACAGGAACTTCAAGTACAGAGTACTAGCATTATTTATACCATCAATAAGTTCTTCCGCTTTAGCCCATCCATGCTCGTCTAAATTAATTCCGTAATACAAGACCAATAAATACACTCAACTTGTATGGCTTTGAAAAATTGGCAGAGGAAAAGAATCAGATATCAAGAAGAGGAAAAAGGGATTCAAATAATTGATATTGATTATGATTATAACTCCGAAATCAAATGCAATGAGAAATTACGGAAGAAAATCAAAGACAAATATAGAAGTATTTCTTAGCAATCAAGTCATGAATCACAGACCAAGGAAATAATGGCAGCAAAAAAAGACAATTAATAAAAACAAAAGGAGAACATTAGTAAAATATGACAGAAACATTTTTCAGAACAAGTAAATACCAAGCAAATCATTCTACTTTTGGCGGAGAACTGAGTTCCTTTGATTTTGACGGACATCATACGATGACAACAATGGCCAAAAAAATAATGAAAGATTATGCATTTGACAGACAATGTGGCAAAAATATTAAAACAATAAGGCAATATAAGGAGGCAAAATGAAAAGTCAAAAATTAGAAAAACTGTTAAATACAATGAGAATTATAAAAGAAGGGTATACAGTAAGGGTACCACTTCCAGAAGAATGCGGGTATTTGGGGTATTCAGTAAAATGTACATATAAATATGACAAAATCATCGGGAAATATTATCTCTCCATGTGGTTAAGCAGAGAAGACATTGATGATGACTTCCGGATTGATGCCCAAGAAATTGACGCTCAATATATACGAGGAACCAGAAGAACAATTAATAATAACATCAAAAGGATTGTTGCAAATGCCAGTTTATCTAATTATTTTGATAACTATATCAAAAGATTTGAATATACATATGATTGTTTCGAGTGTGGCAATGACTTTTTGCAGAAGAAAGACATAGGAGAATAAATGCCGTATAAGAACGGTTACAAATATTTCGAAAAGGCAGGCGCAGAAATTTATGATGGGGAAGAATGCATTGAGAATTTAGCCGGAAAGTGCCTGCATTATGATTGCTATTATGGCATAAGGTCTTGTTGGAGTGGCTTGGATATGAAATTAAAACTATGGAGGAAGAATTTTGAGGAACATTATTAGATTTATAAAGGAACTATTTGGAAAGTATGAAACCGGATATGAATATTGGGTTAATTTAAAAGATATTAAAGTTCCGCCGGAATATAAAAAAACAAAAATCAGAAAAAATAAATGGAACCATAAAATGGGATATTGGTTAAGGACTGGCGAATTTGAATCCCTTATTATTTTACATAGAGATTTTACATTGGCAGATGGCTATTCAAGCGTTAAGATTGCATATTTGAAAGGAATTGACAAAGTTCCTGTATATTTTATAGATTAAATAAAAATTTCAAGAAAATTGGCAGGAATAATAAATATAATACAAAAACTAAGTAATCGGAAAGAGGATTTATATGGACATTTTTGAATATTTGCCGCAACTGATTATCGCCTACGATGGCAGCGATGAATTTGCCAGTCTTATTCATGTAAAAAAATCAAAGCCGGATACTGACTACTATTGTCCGTGCTGCGGGGGAATTGTAAAGCCACAGGCATTAGACAGCACAAAAGAGCAGTCACATTATTACCATA
The DNA here is from genome assembly GCA_910579645.1 of uncultured Lachnospiraceae bacterium. GTDB lineage: Bacteria > Bacillota > Clostridia > Lachnospirales > Lachnospiraceae > Kineothrix. Next base: position 1,684 of record CAJTVK010000005.1, read on the forward strand.
TTACGGGAAAATGCACAAAAGAAAGTCAATTACATTTTTTCTGCAAGAATTGGCTGTTTGAAAAGGGAAGCAAATTTTATATAGATGATGATTTGTTTGAAGTCGATTCCATCATTATTGAAGCCCCCTGGGATACACCTTTGGGTGAATACAAGCCAGATATTACGGTACATACATCCTCTGGAGAAACCATTTATTTTGAGTTTTTCTTTTCTAACAGAAAAACCGGCGGGGATTATTTTTGCAAATGGAGTTATCTTGGAAACGCAGCCGCAGAAATCAATGCAAAAGAATATATGTATAAAACTGATGAAAGCATCATCCCACGTTTTACATATTTGTACCATGATGGTGTCTGTTTTTCTAAGACATATATTAAGAGAGACTTATATGCCACAACAATTGCAAAAATAAAGAATGAACTGTCAAGGCAAGAAAATCTTGATTATAAGGCAAGGACGGAAAAATTAGATTGGTTTTGGCAGAAGCTTGTTGAAAACAGCCCAAAGGAAGAGATATTAAATTGCATTGATTCTATGCCCTATGAAGACATGGTTTTGTGCTATGAGGTTATCAAAAGGAAACAATGCATGTCTCACTTAAGGCAAGATGTATTGGACACAATGAATAAAAAAACAATAGGCAATATTAGGAATTCCATCGGCCTTCCATTTGATGAAAATATTTATTTTGACATCAGACGTTACAAAGGAAGGACCTATGAGGCTGGCATCAGGCTGAATATACAGACTGAGCATATTATATATAATGATTTTTACTTGCGGTGCAAATGTAATGGCGGGGATTTTGAAAAGTCTGCCGGATTCCCTAAGATAATCTTCAAAAGAAACATATTCCGTGTTGAAGAAATAGAAATACCAAAAAATAGAATTTCAGAACTGGAGGATATATTCAATAAAACTGTTGAATATAAAAAACAGCTGATAGATTATGAGCAAGAATTGTCAAAATTCGAGAAAAACGGATATAAAGTCAGGTTCAATAATCGTCGCCACACTGTTTTAAAAATGGATGAAACGAATAAGTTTGAGCCAATTTTAGAAGATAGGTTCATCGGAACACTTGATATTGATTTGCTATCTCAGGAAATTCAGCATGGATTAAAGGATAAGGCCGAAAACTATTTTTTCAGAAATTATATGAAAAGCAGGAAAACACAGGCAATTATATATGATTTGCAGAATTATAAAAACGTTGGCGCCAAAGTTCATGTCGGATATAAGAAAAATTGCGGTAAGGATCAAGAGTCCGGAATATATTTTGATTTGGAAATTTATAATGGCATAATTTATAGCGAGAAACTCACTCCTGATGACAATAAATTTTTAGGTGCAATAGAATCTGCGAAACAGGAAATTGATAACTTCTTGGAGAAATATAATGCCATTATTGATTTAGTATCCAAGATAAATAATTGTAAAAATTGTTTTTGGAAGGCAGCTTTAACTTTTAATTGCCATGGTGTATTACGGTTGGAAGTTGATCAAGTGTATATCGAGCCTTCTGAGTGGCATATAACAAAAGAACATATTGATTTATCAGAAGGCTGCCCATCTTCCGGCAAGAGTCTGCAGAATGCCTTAGAAAAAAAGATGAAACAGGTCATGAAAAACATGGAGAAATACGGATATCGTGTAATGGAGGTGCGTCAGCAATGAGCAATGCAATTTTTATCCCATCAATTGATGCCAAGGATTTGTACCTATCCAATAATTTTATCCAAAACACTCCTTATGGGTATACACTTACCCGCAAGGACGGCACGGATAATTTAAGTAAATATATGAATAGTTTTGATTACAGCTTGGACTTAATAGAGTTGCGGGATGTGGCAGAAAAGGTATACGGCAAAAAAGATTCTTTGTCATTTAAACATAAAGGGAAAGAATATTCATCCAAAATTATAAACGTGACTTTTAAATATGCTGTCAAAGAGTTTAATAAAGCTGCAAAAAATACTTATGTCAGAAATGGCTACAATTTAAGCGAGTACGATTTGGCTGATGGATATGCCACTGACATAGACAGCAGCGGTAAAAAAATTCTTGTGGCACTTAAAACAGATGAGCCTTTTTATAATTCTGTGGACACCACTCTCCTGCCATCTTATTTTACATGCATTTATAATGAAGAAAAAATGACATATACATATCTGTTGGCAAAGACAATAAAAACGGTGAAGTCGGCAAAATGGCTAAGAGAATGGTGTTATAAAAACGGATTTATTTGCAATGGCATTCATTATTGCAGATTTAAGAGGTCTAACGGGTCGGCAAGAGTGGGTAAATGTCTTTTTATTGACGAGCATCTGTATCCCGATATGCACCGTTCGGAACAGTGTGGGCTGACCGTTAAAGAAGGTGACGAATTGGATATCGCTGCATTTGAAGCATATATATCGCTGTCAACAAGCAGCATTATAGATACACTGGAAATCCGCCCGGAAAATATACTTGTGGTGGATGACTGGACAAGCACATTCCATGACAATGCTGTATGTACCGACTTGGATGAAGACAAATGCCTGAAGACAGAAGAAAAGGACATGGTGATTTCTAATTCCGTCTGGGACGGACAGTCCCTGATTGATTTTTCATTGATGGGAAAATACCTGTCAAAAGGGATGCTGTTATTGCGCAATAAGTTTTTTAAGTCATGCTGCTTCAATACAAATATCCAAAGATTCTTTGAAGATAATAACATAACGGATGTCTCACAGCTAAAAGGAAAAACAATAGCCAAGGATATTAAAGACATAAAACTTATAACTACCCCGTCCAGCATTAAGTTTTATAAATTTGGGGACTTGAAAACATGGCTGGAAAATATCTATCCGTTTTTTGGGATCGTAAAGCATGATAAGGATACGCACTACTTTGGCGGACGGATGGTACAAGCTCATTACCAGCTTCTGAACACTTTACAGTTATCGCAGGATGAAGTTAAGCATATTGCAAAAGATGGTTTAGATTATATCAGTTTAATCAATACCGATGTCGATGTCATGAGGTATCATTTGAAATTCAGTGATACAGAAGATGATGCAGAATTTGAAAATGACAATATCATGAAGAATAAGAATGAGATTGTATTTAAGTTATTGAACTATGATTGTGAATTTCATAAGACACATATTTATTACGAATTCAAGAAAAATTTGTGTCATGCTTATTTAAAAAATATGAAAAAAGGCCACATTCTTCTTAATGGAACATATGCAACATTATTTGGGAATCCATATGAAATGTTGCTGCAGTCAATAGGAAAATTTGACGGCACATCCGTTCTTGAACCCGGCACAGTGCATAACACAAGGTATCCTTACGGACAGGAGATTCTTGGGAGCCGGAGCCCTCATGTCACAATCGGAAATATATTGATAACCAAAAATGCAGAATGTGAGGCCATTGATAAGTATTTTAATCTATCCCCAAACATTATTTGTATTAATAGCATTGGAGAAAATATTTTGGAAAGGTTAAGCGGCGCAGATTTTGATTCAGATACTTTGCTTATCACAGACAATAAGATATTGATTGATTCGGCAAAAAAGAATTACCATATCTTCAAAGTTCCAACACGAAATATAAATCCCCCAAAATCAAAAAGGCATTATACATCTGCTGACCTAGCTGATTTGGATGATAAAACAAGCAATAATAAGATTGGTGAAATTGTAAATCTTTCGCAGGAACTTAATTCATTACTATGGGATATGGTGTCTAAGTCCGGGCAGTCCGTGGAAGAACAATATGACCAGATAAAGGAAATATATTATGATGTATGCCAGTTGGATGTTATGAGCAATATCGAAATTGATAAGGCTAAAAAAGAATATCCCGTGGACACTGCAAGAGAATTGAAACGAATGAGGAAAAAATATGAGAACTTATTGACTGCATCTGACGGAAGAAAACGGACTCCATATTTCTTGGGATTTATTGCAGAGACAAAAAATTATAAAAATGCAGACAGGAAAGATTACCAGAACTATAACACAAGCATGGATTATCTGCACGCCTGTCTTAACAAGAATCGCTCTAAAAAATCTATGGGGAGTAATTTTTTACCAATTGCAGATATATTCAGACCAAAAGAATATGATTGGGATTCAGTAAACAAAAAACAAGTAAATAATATAATGCAACTTGCAAAAGATACATCAGATTATATTAAAATGATTTCCAGCAACGTATTTTTTTACGAGGATAGGCATTGCTATATCAGTCGTGCAAAAGAGGAATTGTTATATGAAATTAATAAGATGAAAATCAATGAGCACACCATGTACCGTCTTTTGAAGAATTTAGAAGACAACCATAATACTCCTATTAAAAACCTTTTGTTTTATGTTTTGTTTAATTACAAAAATGATATTCTGACAGCTATGCTGGCTCAATATGATAAGAACAATATATATTTACACGAGGATAAAAATGGGGAAATTTGCATATATGGGGTCAATTTTTCCAAAAAAGTTCCCGTTATGTGATTTTGTAGGTTACAATTTTTCGGGTACTACTCGGAAAATTGTAACCTGAAGATAAGTAGCCTTTAAGGAAGAAAGAGAAAGGGTGATAATTGATAGTTAAATCTGAACTAATTCATAAAACATGGAAAACCGCCGAAACCAATATTGAAAAAAGCAAAGTTGAAGATATCATTAACACTTTTATAAATGTCATCGGTAATGAAATCCGGAATGGAAATGAAGTGAAAATAGAAGGGCTTGGGAGATTCTGCCCATTTGTGAAAAAGACGAAGGGGAAAAATATATATGATGGTACGATTCAAGAAATTCCCAATGCTAAATATGTACGTTTTATACCCAGCACTAAATTAAAGTCATAAAAGTTATCTTTTCTCGGATTGTACCATAATACTGTGAGGCACAAATGCAGAACAATGGAGGTGATATTTATCGAAAATTTAAGAAGTTATGAAAGAAAAAGTCTTCTGAGTTTATCTTCTGTAAACATTCCAGATACCCAACTTTTTATTCGCATTCCCACTGTTGGGGAAATCTTAGAGGATGAATTTGCTTATTATAGCATGATTTCTTCTCTAACTGCCAGTCCTTTTGATTATATGGTTCAATTAGATGATATGGGAATTGATTTTACAGCAATAAGCGACTATGAATTGTTTAAAATGCTATTTCTCGTATATACAAAGTCTGACCTATCCGTGTTATTTGGTGATTTAGATGTATCTGATTTTAAGATATACAGAGGGAATGATAATGACACTTATATATATAGTCCAAGCAATCACATTGAAATTAATGAGAAAGTATATAATAATTTAGTTTGCACAATCAGGAAAATTAATTTACTTGAAAAGGTAAATTATAAGCCTGGTAATGAATCGGCAAAAAAATATCTTTTGGAAAAAGAACGAAAAAAACAAAAAAGAGATGCCAAGAAAAAACAAGAGCCATATTTAGAAAAACTTGTCATTGCTTTAGTCAATACGAGTGAGTTTCCATACAATTATGATTCATGCATGGATTTATCCATATATAGGTTTAACCAAAGTTTCAGGCAGATACAGCATAAAATTGCTTTTGACAAGACAATGATTGGTGTATATGCAGGAACTGTTGATACATCCAAGTTAAGCAGCAAAGATGCCCTTAATTGGATTCCAGATAAATAATCTTAATCAAGGAAATAAGACCGTAACTGGTCTTTTTATTTCACAAATAAAACAAAAACAGGAGGACAATCAATGAATATTGATAAGTTTACAATTACGTCTTATGACCAAATTACAGGATTTGACAGAGCAAATGGCAGTCTGGAAATGATTCTGGATGAACTCAGTGACTTTACATTATCCCATGAGGAAGAGAAAACCGATATCACCGGCAAAGGCGGCAGAGTTATTAGTTCTTTGAAAAAGAATAAGAAAGTTACCGGCAAGGGCACTAATGGCATGCTGTCCGGCGGTGCATTAGCGGCAATGCTTGGCGCAGAGATTGAAGACGGGAAACATATTATTAGGTATACAGATACAATCACAGTCTCTTCCAATAAAGGAGTCACTACAGAAACCGCTATTGGTACGACCGGCAATGAAATTGGTACCATCTATGTACGAGATGCGAATAATGCCTATATTTCCGGCGGCAAAAAACTGACCCAAACAAGCGCGGCACCTGCTATGGGGGAATTTTCATATGATCCGGCAACTAAAGAAGTTACATTTTTTGCAGGCGATGTTGCTGATGGCACAGAAGTAATTACATTCTATGATGCAGAAGCAGAAGGAAAGAAGATTTCTAACAATGCAAACAATTACAGCAAGACGCTTCAGATATTTATTGACGTGACCTGTCAGGATGGCTGTGATAACCTTTTCCATGGTCAGTTTATCATTGACAGAGCAGACTTTAGTGGCACGTTTGATATTCAGGGCGGTTCTGACCCTGCAACTCAGGGATTTGAGTTTACATCCATGCCTAACCTATGTACCGGCAAGAACAGCTTGTGGGATTTCGTTGTATTTGATTAATATTAACAGTATTGTGGGCAGATTAATCTGCCCACAAACTGAAAAATGGGGGGCAAATATGGCAAACAAAAAAAGGATTCCTTGTCGTGTCTGCGGCAGACTTTTTGAACCATGCGCTACATGCCAAGCACATAATGATATATTTAGATGGCGCAATTTTGCTTGTTCAAGAAAATGTGCAGAGAAATATATCAGTGAAACTATTGCTTATCGAAATTCTTTGCCTGCCTTGGCTGAAATGTATTCCAATACAAAACATGAAATATAAACGGAGAGACTGAAATGAGAGTTTACCTTGACAACGCAGCAACCACCGAATTAACTGATTCAGTAAAAAATTATTTAGTATCTATATTGGACGACTTCGGAAATCCCAGTTCTCTGTACGGTCTATCAGAAAAACCCAAACAGATTATATCAGGAGCAAGGCAATCTGTTGCAAAGTTTATCAATGCAGATCCAAAAGACATTTACTTTACTGGTGGCGGAGCATCAAGCAATACTCTTTCCATCCGTGGGTTCTGTTTACGAAATAATTGTACCGTCTTTTACTCTCCTATTGCACATAAATCAATTCTGAAATGTGTCGAGTCATATCATAATAGTATTCCATTAAAAGTGAACAAAGAAGGAATTATTGATATACACGACTTAGAGGAATATTTGAATGTCTGTATCAATACACCATTAGTTACGATAGATTATGCCAATAGTGAAATAGGAACCATTCAAAATGTAGCGCAAATTATCAAAATTACACATTTGCACAATGGCATTGTGTATCTGGATTGCACCGGCAGCATGCCAACAATTCCAGTCGATGTGAAAAAGTCAGATGTAGATATGCTTGGTTTTTCTGCACATAAATTAGGGGGGTTAAAAGGCTGCGGAGTTTTATATAAGAAAAAAGATATTGTTCTTGAACCTTTAGTTTATGGCAGCCAAGAAAAAGGTCTTTACGGCGGCACAGAAAATATTTTTGGGATTGCATCATTGGGCAAAGCGGTTGAAAGATATGACTATTCTTCTGTCTCATCAGCCAACAGGGATTATGTATATGATTACATAGGGAAGAACATTCCAGATAGCTATTTATTAGGCGCACCCATAGAATCAGGAAATAGACTGCCACACAATTTATATATGTGTTTCAAAGGCACTGAAGGTGAGTCTCTGATGATTCTGCTAGATATGAACGGTATTCAAGTATCGACTGGCTCTGCCTGTACATCAGGAGATTTGACTCCTTCCACTACTCTATCCGCTATCGGCGTGAATGAACAAGATATTCATAGCTGTATCAGAATGACATTTGGAGAAGAAACCGAAGAAGAATTAAATTATGTATGTGAAACATTAAAGCATTGTGTTGAAAGTCTAAGGAATTTCAATAACAAAGAGATAAAAACAACAATTTCAAGTGGTGATTATGAATGAAATTGAAACAAGACTCAAAAACGCATAATGAAAAAATGCATGAATTAGAATTAAAATATAAACTTGCAGAGCAAAAGCACAAGGAACGCAAATTAAAATATGAGATTATTAAAATGTCTCTCCCATTTCATTTCGATCTAAAATTCAACAAAATAATAGTGTTATTATCTATTGCCGCAATCATCCTATATACCATTGCAGCTATTTTATTGCAAAAATATACCCTCATAGAATTAAGCCCTACGCTTACGACATGTGTGTACGCTTTTTTCGGCACAGAGCTGTTAGGACTTGCGGGGATAAAGATATGTGATACAAGATTTATAAGCCAAGAAAACAATGCAGATTGCAATGACACTGCTTCATCACAATACGGCAGTCATGCTGCCGGTTAGGAGGAAATATGGAGTTTTCAGAAATGATTAATTATATTTTATATGTTGTTTTGACCGTTATTTTGCCGGTGATTGCAAAGTACGCCATTGAACTTATAAAAACCAAAATCCAAGAAAGCAATATTTTCATGGATGCTACACACAACGAAGATTTGAGTAAAATTGTTGAAAGCGCACTGTCCGATGTGATGGATGCAGTGCTTTACATAAATCAGATATATGTCGATTCCCTTAAGTCAAGCGGGAAATTTGATAAAGAAGCACAGGAAGAGGCATTTAACAGGGCTTATGCGGAAGCCATGAATATGATTTCAGGCGAAGCAAAGAAGGTAATTGAAGGATTATACGGCTCTTTTGATAAATGGCTGAAAATTAAAATCGAATCTTCCGTAAATATGGCAAAGAAGCAGTAAAGGATGTGAATTTATGTCTTTATCTATAAGCAATAATGGGCTGAATTTAATAAAGAGATTTGAAAGCTGTAAGCTTACCGCCTATAAAGCCGTAAACACCGAAAAGTACTGGACTATAGGATGGGGACATTATGGTCCCGATGTAAGGCAGGGACAAACAATTACTCAGTCACAAGCTGATGCATATCTAAAATCAGATTGCGCAACTGCTGAAAAGGCTGTAAACCGCTATAGCGGTAAATATCACTGGAACCAAAACCAGTTTGATGCCCTTGTCAGTTTCACGTTTAATTGTGGCATCGGCAACTTGAATACGTTACTAAACAATGGGAATCGTGCCATTTCTGAGATCAGCGCAAAAATTACGGCATACAATAAATCCGGCGGCAAAATATTGAAAGGGCTTGTAACAAGACGCGAAACGGAAAAGGAGTTGTTTGACAAATCTGTAGCCCCCACATCATCTATTGCCATTTCCAATTCTGTTCAATTTATAAAGCCAGTCTCTTATCTTCAGACCGACCCGAAATGGAAAAATCATAATTATTCTGCAAAAGGTGAGAAGAAAACCATCGGAAGTTCCGGATGTGGAGTCACCGCATCCGCAATGGTAATCGCCACCCTGAAAGATAAAAATGTTACACCGATAACTACTGCTGAATGGTCTATGGCTCACGGATATAAAGCACTTAATCAGGGCACTTACTATTCCTATTTTGTTCCTCAATTTAATCAGTATGGAATCACATGCAGGCAATTGAACTCATCCAATTTATACGGCAAGCCATCTTCTTCCGCTCATACAGAGGCACTAAATGCCTTGAAAAATGGCAATTGGGTAATTGCCTGTATGGGAAAAGGGCAATATACTTCATCCGGACACTTTATCCTTCTATATAAATATGAAAACGGATATATTTATGTGAACGATCCGGCATCAACAAAAGCTGACAGAATTAAAAACACTTGGGATTTATTTGCTAAACAGGTTAAATATATGTGGGTTATTACCGTCCCTGACAGTTTTAAGCCAAAAACACCCATCAGTTCCATCAGTAACAAAATTGGGAAAATATCGAATTGCACAAATTTGAATATGAGAAAAGAACCACAGATAAAAAATGGAAATGTAGTAAAAATTCTAAGCAGAAATGACGAAGTGTATGTATTATCAGAAAAAAACAATTGGTATCAAATTAAGACTAAAGATAATATTGTTGGATATGTTTCCGGCAAATATGTTGTAATTTTATGAAGAAAGGCGATATCATGTAGATGGGAGAAATAAATGAATTGCTCAATATTAATTTTTCTTATGTTCTAATGTCTGTATTTATTATACTAGCAGGCATCAAATCAATTGTCACTATATTTGAGTGGGTTGTTGATAAACTTGGATTAGAAACTAAATGGATGAGGGGAAAACGGGAGGAACATGATCTCCTTCTTCAAACCTCACAGAATCTTGCAGATTTACGCAATCAACACAATCATGATGTGGAAGAGTCCAATACACATGATGAAAATATAAAAGAAGAATTGTCTACCTTTATGACAGAAATCAGATTGTCCGTTGCAAAAACACAGTCAGAAATAAAACAGTTTGCCGAAAACAGAATAAAAGACAGGAAACAATCTTTGGAGATTCAAAAAGAATTGACAGACTCAATAAAAAGTATAGCTGAGTACAATTCCAGCAAAGACAAACAGATTGAAAATCTAATGGCTGCTCAGAGAGAAGTCTTAGCCGATAAGATTAACGAGAAGTATAAATATTATATTTCCATCAAAGGAATCCCAGAGGATGAAGTTGATGAGTTTACCAATTTACATACTGCATATAAAGGAGTCGGCGGTAATCATAGTGGCGATGCAAAATATGAATACTGCATGAATCACCTACAAGTGATTCCCGTGAAAACAAAATTGGTAATCAACGATAATAAATAATTTTTAAGCGATATCAATCTGTCATATTTTATTATATCATAAAGCATTCAGCATAACAGTTCACCCTGCGGCTTCCCTGTTACGGAATCTGCCCATTCCAAGCCGCCTGCGGCGAGGGCAGATTCCCTCTTGGCTAAATTTTCGTAGGCTGAACTCTCACAAAAATATTCACTCACTCTTTATAAGTCCTGTTTATTGTACTCGCCTTCTGCTACAATATTGTTATATATACTGTGGAGGTGGAATTTATGTATGATAAGGATTTTAGGATGATGGAACTTACACTGAAAGTTTTTGTCAAATATATTGCCATTAAGGTTGATATGTTTGAGTCAGAAATTATTGACGAGCAAAATTTTGATGCAGAAGATATATTTGGGATTATGAAGTTCAAGCATAAATATATCAGAGATGATTGCTACATGATTGTGGAAGTTGAGATGTGATTGTACAATTATTTATTCTTTTTTGCTATAAGACAAAATATGTAATTATCTTTTGAAAAATCTTCTTAATAGTTATATTATTTCACGGTTCTAATACCCCGCTGCTTGCAGCGGGGTTGTTCATTATGTGGTCAACTACATTTCTTTTGCATCTAAAAGCATTGGAATTTCCTACCTTTTTTATGCACAGCCCTATGCAGATAAGATATGCCGCTGATGCGGCGCACAGGGCGCGCGGCGGGTAGGGAAGATGGCTCTTCCCTACTCGATTACATAAAAAGAAAGGACGCAGCCATATGGAACAAGTTTCAAACAAACATATACGGGCATTGGATATATTGGCCTACTTAAGCAAGAAGGGACACAATGAATAATGTCGAAACCTATAGTAAATAAAATAACTCCTTTTGATGCCGCAATGGACAAAGCAGTCAGTTTTTCTTGGAACGGCAGCCAGTCATACGCAAACCGCTTAGTCATATATAATGCAGATACCATGGGCATCATATATGACAGAAAAATAAGCGCATTCCCCCATACCCATATCATACCTGCCGGGACTCTTGCCAACGGAAGGAAATGGATAGCACAGTTTCAGACCTTTGACATAAATGATTCCGCCAGCGAATTATCTGATAAAACATACTTCCAGACCCTGAAGACACCACTCTTCTACTTTTATGGGCTGGCAGACGGGCAGACAATATACTCTGCATCTTATGATGCCCAGATATACTATTTACAGGAGAACTATGAGGACATCCAGTCTTTCAGGTTTTATCTTTATGACGGCACAAAGACGCTGCTGTCAGAAAGCGAAACCATGTATGACAGCACAAAAATAAGATACCAATACAAGGGGCTTGACAACCATACCCTATACTATTTCCGCTGTCATGGGATGACTGTAAGCGGCATGGAAATTGACACTGGGTACATCCGGATATACACGGATTACAGGCGTCCTGGGAAATACAGCATCATCTATGCAGAGAATGACCCGCTGCACGGCTACATGAAATACCATACTAACATAGCAGTGATACAATATAACGGCAACAAGACATTTAATTTCGAGAATGGGATGATAGATTTACGGGGCGACAATGAAGGAATCTATTATGACACCGGCTTTGTAATAGACGGGGACTTCACATTGAAGTTGCGCGGCATGTACCTGAACCAGACGGCTACCCTACTGGAACTTAGGAACACAAGGCATTCCATTACCGTAAACTCATATCTATATGAAGATGGGACGACCCGCTTCAAATTGGATGTCCCGAATGGGCTTGGACATTATATCCTGTATTCCGATGCCCTTGCGTTCAACTCCACCGACATGGTTTGCATATGGATACGGAAGGTAAATGACATTTACCAATTGGAAGTAATTGCAGACCCAGATTACATAGGCACGGACAATATCTGGTACGGACAGCAGATGCCGCCCAACCCAAGCACCTATGATGTATGGATTGACGCTCCGAACCTGTTCACTTACGTTGTCAGCAAGGATGACATGAAAACTCATTACTCTGACGGCGAGCCAGCTGACGCAGATGTGAATGATATATGGAATTAGGAGGTGGGACAATTGTTTTTTCTATCAAAGGCCATATTGGGCGCCGACAGGAACACTGCCGCCCTCACGCCCACTCATGTGAACAACGTTACATATGTCCGAATTGCCAACGGGCTTTATGACTGCCTGTACATAACAAGGGAGACTTCATCCGAGCCTTCCATGGACTGCCCGGACGAATGGGACTTTGACACGATACTGCATGCGGATTTCAGCAACTCAACAAATGCCGGCAACGTGGACTGGAACTTAAGGACTGTGTCCCACCTTCTCATAAAACGGAGGAACACGGAAAAATTTAAGTGGAACACAATTGCCGTAAGGGAAGTGCATACGCTTGAGGACTTCACGGAAGGACTTAGGGGGAATGACTACACAAACGCATGCCATGTGGAATATGAGTATGCCGTAGTCCCGATATTCCATGGCTTGGAGGAGGGGACATATTACACCACGTTTGTCGATTCAGAGTTCAATGACATATTCATAGTCGAGAAGAACTGCATATTCGGGACTCCCGCCACTGACGGGTACTGTGACACGACCAGAAGAATACCGTCTTCTATCAATGAAACCATCAGCAACAGATACCCGACATATATCAGGAACACAGTCTCAAATTACGACAAGGGAAGCTGCAAGGGCATGTTTGTGGAACTGGACGAGGAAAACTGCGATTTAGTGGTTGACGATGCATTGCGGATACCATACCAAAGAAAAATCATGGACTTCCTTGCTGACGGAATGCCAAAGATCTTAAAGCACTTCGATGGGAGGATTTGGCTCATGACAGTAACAGGCGACCCGACAGACACCGCAGACACCACATACAAAAACAGGGACATCTCTTTTGAGTGGGCTGAGATTGGGGACTATGATTCGGAAAGGGATTTATATTATACGAACCTGTCAGACATCGAGGAAAGGTGGTGGAACAAATGATTACGGCGAGGGATTTAAAACTGATGCTCCAAAAGCCACAGCATTTCCTCCTGAAAATGGAGGTGCTTAGGGATGACGGAAAGACCGTGCTTGACACCCTGAAAGGAACCCTTGCCGGAGGAACTGCCTCTATCGACAGTTCCTCTTCTGTCCGAAGGACTTTCTCGGCTTCATTAATCCCAACCTTATATGACAGGAATGACGCAAAGATTGACGAAAATGGGCTGGTCTGGCTAAATAAGGAAATCAGGCTGTATATCGGCATCATGGACATAAGAACCAAGGAATACATATACTACCCTCTTGGGCATTATGTATATACAAACACATCCGGCACATATGATGCCGCCACTAACCAACTGTCCATCACATGCAGCGATTATATGTCCAAGCTGGACGGGACAAAAAATGGACAAATCGGCGCACTGACAACTAAAATCCCCGCTTACGAGGAAAATGAGGAAACAGGCGAGGTCATCAGACACAACATCATACGCGAAGCAATCATAACCGTACTAAAGCAACTGGGCGGCATAAATAATTACATGGTTGACGATATAGGCGAATATAAAGCATTGCCACAGTACAATACCAATTGGCAAGAATACAGGAGCCAAAACCCTCTATGGAACACCATACCATATGACCTTGAGTTTTCAAGCGGGTGCACCGTGCTGTCCATATTGGAAAAACTCCGCGACTTATATCCCAATTATGAGATGTTCTTTAATGAATACAATGTATTCACCTGCCAGATGGTTCCAAGCTGCTATTCGGACGACATCATCCTAAGCAACGAATTCATGCAGGGGATTTATATATCCGAAAGCAACAGCATAGACATGGCAAAGGTGCGGAACATATGCGAAGTTTGGGGCAAGGTAATCGAGACGGATTTCTATACAGACCAATGCAGTTACGTTGACAACATATACCACTGCCCCATTGACGGATACGATGACAATTATTATAACGGCGATAAGATAGCCGTCAAGATACCATCCGCAAACGCTGCAAGCCCCAAGCTGAATGTCAGCGGCTTAGGGGCCATAGATATCTTAGACGAGAATACGGACACTCCCATATTAAGCAATGCCTTGGAGAAAGATGCTGTTTTTGTTTTTAAGATAAAAAGCAAAAGGGTGAATGGGCAGACTGTATTCCATGCATATCTCCTAGGACATTGGCAGGCGCACGGAATGAATGTCCTGACTGACGGGACAGTCGGGGGCGACTACGCTTTCCCTGACGGGAAAATATGCAAGAAGTACTCAAAGGAATATTTCCAGATAAAATACAATTGTGAATCCGTGGAGTTTGAAACCATCCCGGACTCACCGTTCACAGTGCAGAAACTTGGGGAGATACTTGACGTAAAGGCAGGGAATGAATATGAACATATCACATCTGACTCACTGGCACTCTCCCGTGCAGAATGGGAGAACCGGAAGAACTCAAGGCTCACGGACAGCATAACGCTTACAACAATCCTTGTTCCGTTTTACGACGTTAATATCAAACTGCTGTATCAAAATTCCAATTCAAATGCCCCAGAGCAGTATATCATCAAGTCTGTATCTCATGATTTTAGTGCCGGCACTTCTACACTGTCTTTAATGAAATTTTATCCATTATACAATAACGAAACAGAAAGGTTGTGATTTAACTGAATAGTTCAAGAATCTTTGAGCCTGAAATCATTATAAATCCAGATATACGCACAATAACAGTTCCTGATGAATTATACAATATCGGGGTTGTATCTGACAATAATGCTGAAACGGTAAACATAAGAATACCACGTTTTTTTGATGATTGTGATTTTTCCAAAAAAGACTGCACAATATCATATAACAATGCTTTAAAAGAACGCGGCGTATATACTGTAAGAGGGATGGAGATAAAAAACGATTCTTTGCTGCTCCACTGGCATATATCAAATCATGTAACAAAAAAAAGCGGTAAAATATACTTTGTAGTAGAGTTTAAGAAAAATGTGAATGAACGTGGAATGCCATACTTCTGGTCTACTTTGCCGGCAGAATTAAATGTTATGGCTAGTCTGGATGATAATATTGTCATAACTGAAAATGATAGTTCATTATATCGCTCCTTACTTTCATCTTTACAGGCAACAGATAAAAGAGTAGCGGAGTTAATGCAAAAAGTCGGGCAAATGGCAAACTCAGAATTTGATTCACTAAAAACAGAATTAGACGAAATAAAATCTACGGTTCAGGCTTTATCAGAAAATGCTGCTTACATAAATATTGGACACATTACTGACAACAAAATAGACGATTTATTTTCTTAATTAATATATGCAAGCATATCATAATTTTATCATGCAGCCACTATAGCCAAGAAAGGATTTAAAATTTAATGACAACATCCAACATATATGAACCCGAACTCAGAATAAACCCTAATACAAGAAAGATATTTGTTCCGCATGAACTGTATAATGTCTGCGTCTCCACGGATGACAATTCAGAAATTATAAAAATCAGGATGCCTAGGTATTTTGACGGATATGATCTCGCAAGCAAGGAATGCTCCATAATATACAATAACGCATTAAAGGAAAGAGGAAAATATAAAATAACAGATATGGAGATATTCGATGACTCGCTGTTGCTCTACTGGTGCATATCCAATCATGCCGCAAAGGCAAAAGGCAAGATATATTTTGTCGTCGAATTTAAAGCAAGCAATGCTGAACATAATAAAACATATTCATGGTCTACCATGCCGGCAGAACTGAACATACTGCCATGGCTTGACAATAATGTAAGCTATACAGACAGCAGCAATGACAGCAACATAATAGAAAGCATAAGGCAGGATTCCCATAAGCATCAAAACATGGATGTGCTGAACAGAATAACTCATGAAATGATAGGACTGCTTCCGTATATTAAGCCAGCTTATGAGTCCATTATAAATCATATATCCAAAATAGGGGAATCGGATGGCATGCATGTTCCTAACGGAGGAGAGGTCGGACAAGTTTTGGGGCGCGTGTCAAATCCTCCCGGCTCCGAAAGTTCCCCATATGCATGGATAGATATGGAAGCAGGTGGGGATGCTGAAATACCGGAGAATGTGAGTGCATTTAAGAACGACGCAGGATATCAAAATGTGGATGGCGTAAAAAGAATAGTCACAGAAAATATATCGGGAAAGGTTGACAAAATAGCAGGAAAGGGATTGTCAGAAAACGATTACACTAATGACGACAAAAACAAATTAATCGGCATTCCCAATATTATATTTTCTACAGATATACCAAGCGAATTAGACCAAAATACAATATGCTTTGTTTATGAAGACTGATGAGGAACATTTTGAGCATTTATTTCAAGGACAATAACCATTCTTCCATAAACAATATATCTGATTGCAGATGTTCCATAACCAAAAGGCAAGCTTTATGACCAAAAATATATTGGCTCATTAAACGGCTCATGCTATGGCACAATAAAGTATAGAATAAGTCCAGACAGCATCCAGATGTCCGATGGCGTTGGCAGGCTACAAATGTCAATGGGGAATGGAAATGGGACACATCCTTCATTACTTCCGGCGCAAGCCGGACAAAAAATATCGTCACTTCATTTGCATATGGAAATAGCCGTGGATTTGTAAATATATACAAATATAATGCAGGAAACAAAAATGCTTATTACATGTTCTATACAAGCAAAAACGGTACTGACTGGACTGAATACCCATCCATAAGTATGCAGGGGAGTTACATGGACAAATCAAACAGGGTATATTTTTTTGATGGGATAAATAAATTTGTCTGCATAAATAAGAATTCAAATTCTACTTATATGATTTCTGTGTCATCAAATGGGGCTTTAAGCAGCAGTTGTGGCTATATTCCAGAAACCAATGCAGTCATTATACAAAATAATCTAAGAAAGGAATAAATAAATGATTAGTTCAAGCGATTTCATAGCGCAGAATTCCTCATCATACACACAGGAATACAGCAGGTTCCCGCATCAAGTAATCACGCAGCATCATTTCAGGGATGCGGACAATTCCGTTGCGTCTCTCATCAACGCAATAAACAGCCATAAGATGCAGGGGAACTTTGACATAGCAAGCAAGCTGATAGCGGAGAACGCAAATCTATTGGCACATTATACGATAGACGCGTCAACAATCAACACGATCGAGGAGGAAATAAGGAATGCCCAAGTGATGGTATTGCAGAAACACCAGTGTGTCTATTATGACGAGACTGAGCCGGAATACTGCGCAGTGGGCGACTTGTGGGAAGGGGGGTTATGAATTGGTTTACCCATATACTTCCATTTTCCCTAACGGGATAGACAAACGAACATTTTTCTGTGATGCGGACTTAAACACAAAATCATATCAAGACAAGTATAACGGGCTATTGGAGCAGGGGAAGTACTCCGATGCCGCTACTCTGTTGGCGCAGAGTCCTATCCATTCATACACGGCGGGGATTCTGAATTATATAGAGGTGAAGACAAAGCACTTGCAGGACTATGTTCTTGCGAAGGAAAAATATAACCCATATCACGTTTCTGACACAGAGCCTGACATAGATATAGGCGAAATTTGGTTTTAAAGACAGGAAGGAGACATAAAAATGCCAATCAACGAAACAGTATATTTACATAGGAACCACAGGGTATGCATCGGTAAAAACGGAACCCAGAAAATTTGGAATAAATATTCCTTCTGGACGCATTCCAGTGACGTATGGTTTGATGACGGGACTACCCTTGAAAGCAAAATGTCCGGACTGAAAGGGATTACCGGAAACATAGACAGCGGAGCCGGATACGCAGCAGATGTCACATTGGTCAAGGCCATAAGGGACAGCCTCAAAGGGCTCATTGACAACCTGTCGGCTGCCGTCGCATCAATCAACAGCAGATTAGGCGGGCTTAGTTTTTATGAGGACTCGAATGGGAAATGGGTGGTAGGTGCTGATTCAGTGCCAAAAAAATTGGGTAGCGGTGGGCTGGACGGGCTCAAGAAAGTTGTATACAGACAGATTCGTCAGCCTGCAAGTGTACAGAACGTAAGAATGAAGAAAACTGTCGAACATGATGGGAACTGGATTGTCTACACAGAAAACTTGTCCATCCCATATGACGGGACACAGATAGTTGACAACTGGGAGAGAACAGTCATAACAGTAAATCATGATGTTGGTTGGGGAGGCGGTTCCATAGACCATACGGTCATCGGGTATAAGTTTCACATTAACAATCTGTTTCCTTCTGACTATAGGGATTGGACATCTGATAATTTCTATTTTGTACTGACAGACTATCTTCCGGAATGCAGCCATGGCGGTTCCAATAACACACATATAGATGAGGAAAAGCAATGGTGTGACTGCACGAATAGGACATATAATTCATCCAACGGCATTTTGGAAGTCCCACGTATCGTAGCGTCTGCACAGGAAGGAAGAGCAACGGTTGAAACCGAAGAAGATACTTCTGGTCACATAGTCCTTAAGCTGACTGGATGGGAACTTCTTATCATTGGCTGATTATTATACATGTATTGAAAATAATTATAGGGATAGTTGATGGCAGCGTAAAATAGTTTGTGTCTTTGGGAAAAAATCCTCCTTTTTGATAAAAATTTTCGTATCTTGATCCTTACCAAAAAGGAAGATTTTTCTTCCTACCACTGCTTTTCATTTTTAACATACTAACTAACCAGCAAGAAAAGATTAAAAATGTTTTCTTTAAAATCAATAAATTATAGTACAAAATTTTGTGTCATTCCAATAAATTCTTTTGAAGACTTGTCTTCTCTTCCTATTCAACAAAATAAAGGAAAAAAATAGATTGGAGATAAAATATGGCAACTACAACGGAAATTTTTTTAAATGAACATGGCTTAGAACTTTACAATCAAAAATTATTTGCTAAAATTGCTCATGATATTAATGATGCAAAATATAACGATACAGAATTAAGAGATAAAATCCATAGCAATGAATTGGCAATTTCAACATTATCCGGAGAAGGAACCGGAAGCGTCAAGAAACAAATTGATGACGCTTTAAATGATTTTGCGACAAAAGTATCTGATGATAATGTAATAAATACATTTAAAGAACTAATTGATTACTGTGCAGCACATACTTCTGAAGTTTCTGAAATGGCAGGAGATATTTCCAACAATTCTACTGCCATATCTGAACTGATGCATTATATAGGGGAACTCCCGACAGAAACAAATGCAACTACTATAATCGAATACATTAATTCTCAGGTTGCATCAACTGATATATCTTCTGCCATTGAGGCTGCAAAACAGCAAGCAATAAGCACCGCTGCATCAGATGCAACTTTTAAAGCAAATAATTCTTTGTCTGATGCCAAAGCATATACTGACAATGCAATTGAAACATTAAATATTCCTATTTCGGATGAAAAAATAAATGCCTTGTTTAACTAATGGAGGTAACATTATGGTCAATAATATAAATTCTGAACCTGAAGAACGGTTGAATTATCATGGATTGTCCAAGTTCCTTGATAATTTAAAAACACTGTTTGCATTTAAAACCGATATGCCAGCTAAACTTAGCCAACTTGAAAATGACGTTGGATATAAAACTTCAGACACAGTATATACCCATCCATCATATACAGCGAAATCATCTGGATTGTATAAAGTATCCGTTGACAGTACTGGGCATATTAATTCCACTACAGAAGTGACTAAAGCCGATATAACGCAACTCGGTATCTTATCTGAAACCCCATCTTTTAATGACACCACTTCTACATACTCTACACTATCTGCTGCAAATACCGCTGCTGAAACATCGAGCAACGCAATTAAAAGCGGTGTAAACATTTTAACTACATTATCAAACATAAAAAAAACCTTTGCCGCTATTATCCAAGGTTTAAAAATCCTTGGGACAAATGTTGGGATGATACAGGGCATAACATCAGACCTGAATGCAGAATCCGATTATGTAGCTGCATCTGCTAAAGCACTTAGTACAATAAACAGCAATTTAGGCAGCCTGTCCGGCTTCCGGATTGCCTACTTCGGGAAGACCTTCACCTTTGACGGAAGCGGTGAGTCTGTTGTTGAGGAAGCAGGGCATGTAACGGAAGCCTATGTCACGGTCAGCCAAATCATGAACTTCGATGTGTGCACGTTCTTTGGCTACGTCAGCAAGGACGGGAAACTTGTGCTTCACGGCTACAAAGGTATCCAGGCATTTACGGGTGAGATATGGCTCACTGTTTTCGGGCTTGTGCGTTAGGCCTTTAAAAAGAATATGTTATTAAATGAAACATACTTATATCTCGCGAGGTCAGTCTGTATGGAAACGTAACGGTTGGTTGCATTTACCGGTATATACATCTGAGTAGAGTAGTCCCAGCCACTATAATTAAAGGCCATTGCGCCAAGCGGATGGATGATTTCAATGCCGTTTGGCATATTGATTACAAAGGGTCTTTTCTCCGCATCCGCATCAATAAATACACGTAGATATAGGATTTTTCCATATTTAAAGGCAACTACAACCGCACTTTCCGGGACCGTAAAGTCCGCGCTTATGTCTTCTGCCGATAAATTGCTGTTTAATGTACTAATATTTTTAAAATTAATAGCCGTATTTCTTTATATTATAATTAACATTCTAATAAGACTGTAAAAATTTATTTTTATTGAAAGGATAAATATGAGTAAACTTATTTTTATGAATAACCCAGAAAAAATATATACATGTAACTTTTCCCAAATTGGAAAAAACCAAATTCGATTGATTTTCGATTCAGAAGATATTCCAAGCAAAAAAGTATATTTATCTGGATGCTGTCTTGTGAATGAATGGAACCCTGAATTAATTCAAGCAAACCGTGAAGATTATAAGTATTTATATCGTAAATACGATAATGATTCCAATATTATCGAATTATGCAACAATAATATGCCTTATATAGACAATGGAATAAATATCGCAGAATATACACCTACATTAGAAGAAATAAAAAAAACAAAAATATCTGAATTTTCCCGTATATGTAATCAAATGATTACTAATGGTGTAGATATTGACATAGATGGAAATCCAGAACATTTTTCTTATACTGATGAAGACCAGAGAAATATTAAGGAACTTTTTGATATTGCATTACAAACAAATAACTCTATGTATTATCATTCAAATAATGGATGGTGTAAGTTATATTCTGCGGAACAGATTATCAATTTATATATTTCGGAAGTCACAAATAAAATACACCATACAACATACTTCAATCAGATAAAAATGTATGTTGAATCATTAGATGATAAAGACATCATATTTAATATCACATATGGTACTGAGCTGCCTAGAGAATATTCAGAAACATATAATAACGCTATGCTAAAAGCAATAGAAAGTTTAGACTTGTTATTACAAAACAGACAGCAGATCCTTTCATCCTCTAAAGAAGGATAAACCATCGGTCTCTATTATTGTATAGAATTGATTTATCGACACTACTCCCATATGTCAATGTTTATATTTACCGGACTATTAGGAGTGTTTTTTATAGACACTCCTAATAATATATTCGGATATAATATCTTCTTTGTCTTTGCGTAGGTAAAAACGAATTGCTTTTATTGGCATACCATTTTGTGCTGACTATAACTATTATATTTGTAAAGACAACGAAGTTCCATATTACAAAATATTGGACAAATTGATATTCAGATTCCCTTTGAACAAGTTTCCACAAATTTATCCAGAACTCTTGTTCGGAACTTATGTTTGTGATATCATAATTCTATTACCTTTATGTAAATGTGGGAGGAGCTTAGATATGTTTGAAGATTACAATAATGCCAGTAATACCTGTGATAATACAATTTCTAAGGAACATATATTCAATAGCATACTGTGTACCATGGATAAAACACTAACAAAGAATCAAATTGCTATGTTATCTAATACTTTATCATGCACTTTTGAAAATATCAATTTTCAGCAAAACACAAACATGCTTAGTACATATACTGTAGATAACGATGCACTAATTCGTGGTTTTATGCTTGTCAAAAAGATGGCTGGCATTAAAGAATCAAGTCTGAAAGCATATGCCTTCACTATATATAAATTTATTGACTACTGCAAAATGGATCTAAAAAAAGTTGATACAAATAAAATACGTTGCTTCTTATTAATGTGTGAGAAAACTATGAGTTTATGTAGTGTTGATAATAGAAGAAGGAATCTGAATACTTTCTTTCAATATTTAGAGGACGAAGATTATATTTCCAAAAATCCATGCAGAAAAATTCCAAGAATAAAAGAAGGGGTAAAAGCAAAAAAATTTTATACTGATTTAGAGATCGAAACAATGAGAGATTCATGTAATAATATAAGAGAATTGGCCTTGATTGATTTACTTATATCAACTGGAATCAGAATATCAGAAGTATGCAAAATTATGATCTCTGATATAGATTGGGAAGAAAGAACAATACTGATTCATGGCAAAGGGCAAAAAGAGAGAATTGTGCCTATTACTATCAGATGTAAAAAACATTTGAAAGATTACATTAAAACTAAAAAAAATGATTCAGAGTATCTCTTCTCTTCCATCAGAAAGCCATATGGCAAATTAAGCAGAGAAGCTATTAGTAAAATAATAAAAGATATCGGAAGTCGAGCTGGTTTGCCCAATATCACTGTACACTGCTTTAGACGCTGGTTTGCTTCAGATTTAAATAAAAAAGGAATTGACCCTGTTGTAATTCAAGAAATTTTAGGACATGAATCTTTTTCTACGACTCAAAGAAATTATCTTGCAAAATCAACCAAAAAAGCTAAACACGCAATTGATACATATGCTATGTAATTATATAATGGTTACTACATTATTATAGAATAACTGTAGTAGCCATTTTTTCACGCTTCTGGCGATGTCTTATAATTCTTCATATATTAAACTCATACTTACTTATAATTTCCCCTCAGTTTACTTCATATTTGGGAAAATATTATAGTTTTCACCGAAAAATATTATACAAATGGGATTATGCATTTCTCTTTCTCTATTACAAAACATTTTATAAAGCTGTTATGCTTCTACGTCATGTTGTTTTAACAGATTCATTATTTTTTATCATATATAATTTCCCCATTCCCTTCTTTTATAGTTACATTAAACAGCAATTTACAGAAGAAAGCGGATTTGGATAAAGAGAATGTCTTCACAGATACGCTCACATCGATTTGTGATAAAAATTTATCGCCCACAAATTATGTGGCCGGTTCATTTTCTGCGTGGGCACCCCTTCATCTAAAACCAGATACCAGGGCCGGGTATGGCTTTCATAACCAAGGGTCAAACGGCATCTATCTGTATTTGGATATAGATGACACGCTTAAATACATGGATACCACAGGCGGTACATATCAAATACAGGCTGTAAGAATTAACTAAAGCCTAAACGGTCAGACCTTATAAACCGCGAATATTTCGCCCTCCCATATTGTGCCGCTGCCCTCGCTGTTGAAACCCTGAGTAATGGCTCCATTGGGCTCTATGGACACAGGAAAACCGAATGACACTTGCCCTGCTTCCAATGAATACCGCCTGCACCGTATGATTCCCATAGCTGCCTGAGTGGGACGGTACCCGGCAGGAACCGTGAACAGCGGGGTCTTCGTGAAAAAATGCACGCCCGCACAGACGGCCATGACTATTACCAAGTTCCCGCATTTAAAGCACATCCCCCTGTTTGAGAAGCTTTCCACCGCACAGGCTGGATTTACCTCAACAGTGGACGAACTAAACCTGCCTAAATTGCTGTTTATTTCACTAAATTAGCCAAAATAAACAAGAACACTTTAATTTTAAAAGACAGAACTGTAATAGAATTGAAAACGGGAAGTCTGAGTGCCATGCGGACAATGTTTGCTGATAAGACTGCCATGATAAAAGAATACACCATTCTTTTAATTTACTACACCATTTACCCGTCTGACAAAATATCGTATAATTTCAAGTAGTTTAATAGCGATTCCAACTGTTTTATGGCATAAATATTTCGTTTAAGCAAACCTGAAATTATAATTTTTCCAAAAGCCTAATTGAAGTTCAATATTCTACAGAAATCAATTTAGGATTTTATGACTGCGCAGCTGCCAGACCCGGGAATTTATAGACAGCCGATGCCCTGCGGCAAAAAACTGGCCTGCGCACAGAACCATTGATTTTTCAGACACGCTTTCGCTCCGCGGCAAACACAGCAGCAGGAAATGATAAATCCTCCCTGCCTGACTACCCATGGACGCGTAATTTACTGCTGACTCAGAATGCAGCCCATGGGGTTGCAGAGCAGACATTCTTCTGCTCGGTTCTTAAATATAATTCTTATACTTAATTGCTATGTTTAATCCGAATTGGCTTTTATAAAAACAAATTTTGAGGCATCGGACAATTCTTCGCAATACGAAAAGCCCAATTCTCTGAAATCTTTTATTTTCTCCGTCTGGCATATGTCGTTTTCCGCCAGGAAGCGTACCATTTCTCCCCGTGCCATTTTAGCCAGTGTCCCTTTCTGCCTTACTTTTCCCGCTGACGCTTCGCCAAATTCCAGCGTAAGGAACCGGTCATCCGGCGTAATATACTTCTCTATGCACTTGGAATATTCTTTGGAAGCCAGATTAATAATCATCCTATCTTCATCCCACAGACTGGCATACAGCCTCTCACCCCAAAACTCATATAAATTGGGGCAACCGTTCACCGAAAGTTTCGCCTGCATCTCCAGCCGGTAAGGCACTACACCGTCAAAAGGCTTCAGCACGCCGTAAAATCCCGACAGAATGCGGAGATGCTCCTCTATATAGGAAAGAGCCCCGTCGGTAAATACCGCCGGAGCCATATGTTGGTACTGCAGCCCCTCATAGGCCAAAATTGCCGGTGTCAGACACTGCTCCAAATCCATCTCCCGAATACGCCTATCATTCAGTTCCGCCAGCTTATCGCTGCACTTCCACAGTGCCTGCGCGTCCGCCGGCGAAAGAGACTGCATTGCCGCCATAAGGCTTTTGGCATCTTCCAAAAATTCCGGCTTTCCCCTTACCGCATAAGTATCCCTGTTTCTGTTCATTTTCTTGGCCGGTGAGATAATAATTTTCATATTTCCTGTAATTCCCCGACGCATTCCAGCATCTGCGCCGGATTCTCTGCCGCCTTCACTTTTCCGAACGCCTTTATGATAATGCCTTCCTCATCAATCAGATAAGTGGTTCTGACCACTCCCATGCTCACTTTCCCGTAGTTCTTCTTTTCCTTCCATACATCATATCCCTGAATGCAGGAAAGTTCCGGATCCGAAAGCAGCGTAAACGGAAGCCCATATTTTTCTTCAAATTTTTTATGGGATGCCACACTGTCTTTGCTGACTCCTATGACAACCGCCCCTTTTTCTAAAAACTGCGGATACAGTTCCCCGAAATTGCATGCCTGCTTCGTGCAGCCCGGCGTATTGTCCCTTGGGTAAAAATATAATATTACTTTCTTTCCTCTGTACTCCTCTAAGGAGTGCAGCTTTCCGTTCTGATCCGGCAATGAAAAATCCGGTGCTTTTGTTCCTATTTCTAACATTTCTTAATTTCTCCGCCCTTTCTTTCCGTATTTTACAGACAATGACAAAAGTTTTCTCCTTTTGCCGTTGCCTGTAAGTAAAGCATATGTCTGCTCGGATAAGCAGCCTATAAAGATTATTTATGAACGGTTCCTGCCTGCAATTCTGCCCAAGCATTTTGAAGACATGCTCTGGCCTCTGCCACAATCCTGCCGTCCGTCCTGAAGATGCTGTATTCATCCATGGCGGGCAGGCCCATAGGCACACCTTCCTTACGGTAACGCATCCCGCTTTCCACCACTCTTTTGGCGGACAGATGATAATCGGTAATCTCCGTGCAGGCAAGGAACTTCCTTATCACTTCCGGTGTCACTCCTGCCCCTGCCATAATCCGGGGGCCTCCGGTTTCTTTCTGCAGGCTGCTCAGTTTCTTCAGCAGCGGCAGTCCCGTAAGACAGTCTTTTTCCTGTCCGGATGTCAAAACCGTATCAATGCCCAGTTCCCCTGCCTGTCTGTAAGCCTCCAGCGGGTCTGCACAGACATCGAAAGCACGGTGCAGCGTGATTTTCATGCTGCCGGCCACCTGTACCAGTTCTTTCATCCGCTCCCCATGAAGACTCCCGTCCTCCCTAAGACAGCCAATCACAATGCCTTCCGCACCGGCCTCCCGGAACATCTCCGCCTCTCTTCGCAGCATCCGGAACTCATAATCCGTATAAAGAAAATCTCCGAAACGCGGTCTCAGCAGCACCCGCACCGGCAAATCACAGCACGCTTTCACCTGCTCAAACAGAGCCAGCCCCGGGGAAATGCCCCCAATCATAAGCGCGGCACACAATTCCAGACGGTCAGCGCCTCCTTCGGCCGCCGCCAAGGCAGATTCCACACTGTCCACACAGCATTCCAATATATAATCCATTTTGTATTCTCCCGCTATTTCTTTCTGTTTTCTCTGGCATCCATCAATGCCGCTGCCAGGCATACAAGGAAGCACCCTGCTGCCAGAAGCCGCTCCAGCCCTTTCTCTACGTTTTTCTTCCTTACCTTTACGGCCTTCCTGCGGAGTTTTTCTTTTGTCCTCTCCGTCTTGGCTTTTTCCTTCACTATCCGCATAACCTCTTTCTGGAACTTCTTTTTCCACTTTGCGGGCTTTCTTTTTTTCCTGCTGCCCATCCGTCCTCCCTTCCGCTGAACCAAGAACATTCTCAGGTTCTGCAACATACTATCTCCCAGCCACCGGAACATATCGGAAACGCTTTCTGTCTGATTGATATCATAGCATTCCCCATACATACGCTTATATTATATCTTAACCGATGCTTTAAGACAACAGAAATCATACAGTAAGCAAAGAAAGCAATTTGAGGTTTTCTGCCTGCACAGCTGCCAAGCCCGGAAACCTATGGCCGGCAATGCCCTGCGGCAGGACAGCCGGCCTCCTATTACACAGGCTCCGCAATCCTCGTCACACCTACATAAATATTTGATATCTGATACCAAGTAGGGTAATCTACCACACCTGACTGCGGCAGATTAAAGATGCGCTGAAAAGCCCGCACCGCATCCGCCGTCCGGTTTCCGTATATCCCATCCGCCGCAATCACCGGAATGGCCGGATAATTCTGTGCAATACGGTTCAGCTGCTGCTGTATTTGGCGCACCTTATCTCCGGAAGCCCCTACCGTCAGGTCGTAACCCGGCCAAGAGGACGGAACCCCTGCAATGCTTTCCGCAGAATTGATATACATATCATTTCCGTAATAATAGCGGATAATTTCGATTGCCGAATACCCTTCGTCGCCAAGGTATTTAGATCCCCACTGACTCAGCCCGCTGCAGGTCACACGCTTGCCGTCACAATAAGAGGTGAAGATAGGCTGCCGCACACCGGGACGGGATAAATAATTGGCAAAAATGGAATCCACCAGATAATCAATATTACTGTAGATATTTCTGCCGCGCATCCATTTTTGGTCATATGCCGTAGAAGATGTGATGGTAAAATTATAGCCCTGGTTCCGGTACCCCGGAACCACCACTGATTGGTGGTAAAAAGAAACGGCAATGAAGCATTAATGGAAGAACAGAATTTCTCGGCACAGAAAGCATATCGGTGTCATTCAGTTCATCCGCAGTCCGATATCCCTCACGGAAATTCGGAACCGAACGCAAATTTCCCCGTCTTTTACGATGATTTTATCAATCAGCGTGAAAAGAACCATCCGCTTCACATCCGCCCCGGCACTGCGGAATTCCTCCGCCCAATCCGGCGGAGCCGAACTTTGACGTTCCGCAACGCTGCACCGAATCATTGTCTCATGAAGAATATCCGTTATCCTTTTTCCCTTTTCCTCCCATTCTTTCAATCTCTGCTCTTTTTCCCGGATTATGGCGAATAACTTTTCTTCGCTGAAACAGTATTCCCCCCTGATTGCTTCCGGCAGCTTTTCCTCCAAAGTCAATATATCCCTCTTCAGTGCCGCCTCCGCCCGGGATACCTCCCGTAGTTCTTTCTCAGCTTTCTCCCTCTGTTTCTTCTGCCTATTCCTCCATTCTTCTGCCATATCTATGGGCCTTAAATGACCAAGGCATATTTCCGCCGCCTGCAGCACCGGCCGTTCCAAATAATTCTGTGAATAGCAGGAACGTTCCCCGCACTTTTCCGGACATAAATACCTGCCGGCAAAAGAGGTTTTCCTTTCCCCGTCCTTTGTCACCCAATGACTATGATAGCTTCCGTTTTTTAACCGTTTTCCGCAGCAGCCGCAATATGCCAGGCCGAGCAGCATGAGATGACTCCCTGTGCGGAAAGGTACGCTGCCATTCTCGGCACCGCTCTGCTCCCGCCGGTCTTTGGATGCCTTGATTTTTTCCTTCCTCGCCTCCCTTATCTGCTGTGCTTTTTCCCACTCCGCGGGAGATACTACTTCCAGTTCTTTCACCGGCTTTTCGGAATAAGTCCATTCCCTCCTATCCGTCCGAGTCAAGCCCCTATTGTTCCGCCGCCGTCCAATTGCCAGATATCCCATATAAATGGGATTTGTCAATATGCCTCGGACCGTCCCCGCTTTCCATTTTCCGGCGGAGATTGCGGGAATTTCCAACCGGTTCAGTTCTTTGGCTATCCTCTCATAACCCATTCCCTCCTGCACGGCCAAGCAGTATATTTTTCTTACCACCTCCGCATGTTCTTCTGACACTTCCAGCTTTTTCAGCATTCTTCCATGATTGCTGGCCAACCCCGACGGTACAAGGCGGTAGCCGAACGGAGCCTTTCCTCCTACAAATTTCCCTGACTTGACCAATTCCCTCTGCGTATCCCGCACCCGCATGCCGGTTTTTTTGCTTTCCCCTTCGTTCTGCCAGAACCGAATGTAATTCAGCAGTTTGTCAATATGCTCTTCCGTTTTCAGCTGCCCGTCCCGGATAGTCCATACCTCTATCCCAAGTCTGTTCAGCGCGGCTACATAGAAGCTGTACTCCTCCTGCCTGCCTATCCGGTCTGACATATATGCAAGGAGGATGTCAAACTGTCTCTCCTTGGCATCCGACAGAATCTCCTGTAATATTTCCCTGTCCTCCACACCGTTTTTATAAGCGGACACCGCTTTTTCTATATATTCTTTATCAAATTCCCAATCCGTATGCTTTGCAATATATTCTTCCGCTTCCGCCCTCTGCACCGGTATATCATTGTCATGAAGCTGCTGCCTGGAAGACACCCTAAGTAAAGTCCGTACTTTTTTCCCCACAGGCCTTCACCTCCCGCTCCAATTTCCGCAGATATATTTCCTTCAGGCTGTCAGCCAGTTCCCTTTCTGCCTTTTCGTCGGGCTGCACCGGAAATTCCAATATCATTTTTATCTCTTTCTTTTTCTCATATGCCACATATTCTATCCGGTTTTCCGCACACACTGCCGCACGTTCCCCCACTTCTTCCTTTCCTACATGGTTATGCATCTTTTCTTTTTTGTATGCGCTCCGTTACGTCACACGGCTAACAAGAAACTCCGCTCATCGAGCAGGGAAAAATCACCTTATCAAGTTTCTGTTCGTAATTTCAAGAACTTTGCTGCACCACTTCCTCCATCCATACCATTACTGATACCGACTTGTGATTCACTACACTTGGCGGTAAAAACCCGCTAACATGATTAGTGCCATGGTCGGCATACAAAAATGACATTGGCTTCCCTGCCAATGTCACCGTAAAACCGCCATATTCCGCTTTCATGCCCTATTTAGAGTCCCGTAATATCTATTGCATGCATATAAGCATCCGACCCTCTCGTGCAGGTCAGACTCAGTTTCTTTCCCTTAACCAATACTTTGCAGTTGCTGACACTGTTCACCACATCCATCTTCAGCTGCATCTCGCCTTGCGGCGTATCAAAATACAAAATGCTTTCGCTGGACTTAGAGCCTACCGTACCTGTCACGGTGGCCACATCCGCAGTATTCATCTGCACCATGGAAGGGCTGTCCTTCACTCCCACTATGCTGGCTGCATGAAGATAGGCATCCGATCCGTTATAATAGGAAACGGTCAGTTTATTGCCCGGTGTCAGCACCATGCCGCTCCTGGCATCCGTGCTGCCGTCTATCACGAACTGCATTTCCCCGCCGCTGGTTGACAGGTAAAGAAGATCCTCCCGGGTACTCTCGGCCACGGTGCCGGAAACCGACGCGGTAGTCCCATTCACCGGCACAGTAGGCGCAGGCCCCACCGCCGACGGTGAAGATACGGTCAGCATATCCGAAATGCTCACCGCATGCATATAGGCATCGGAGCCCCGCACGCAGGTAATGCTGTACTCCTTGTCCATGACAAGAACCTTACAGCCGCTCATATTCGTGGAGGGATCCAGCTTAATCTGCATTTCCCCCTGCGGCGTGTTAAAATATATAATCTCACTGGTCGTCTTATCTCCAATCTTCCCCGTTACCGTGGCTGACGTAGAAAAATCAAGCGTCGTCGTAGATACCGGTGCCTCGGTAGTAACCTGCACCGCATGCAGATATCCGTCCGTGCCATGGGACAAGGACACGGTAATCTGCTTACCCGGCAGCAGTATTTTGCAGCTGCTGGTATCCGTTCCGCTGTCCAGCTTAATTTCCATATCTCCCTCTTTCGTGGAAAGCTTCAGCAAATCAGATGTGGTTCCCGACATAACTTTTCCCTGTACCGTCGCCACAATGACTGACGATGCCTGTACCGGCAGCATCAGCATCCCCACTGCCGCGCAGACTGCCAGTACTGCATTGCGAAAATAGCGGTGAATTTCAGTGCCTGATTTTTTTCCCATAACTCAGCCTCCCGTAAAATATAGCAAACAGTCAATGTCATTTCCTTTTACTTATTCTGTAACCCATCATACAATACTTATTTCGCAAAGTCAACAATTCGGCTCTAAGAATCACTTTCATGCCGTCGTCCACTAATGCTTCCTCGTAATGCCTATCCGCAATCTGTTTCAAAGTTTCCCCGCATGCGGTATCGAACGAAGCATCCTCGGCATATTTGATCTCAATGACAATGCCTATTTCTTTCTCTTCCTCACAGAATGGAAAATTCGTCTCCATGCCTCGGCTCCCCTTCATAACCAGTGGTTCCGGTACCACTCCGTATATACCCTATTAAGCGTCACCGACATAATAGCCAATATATTGGCATAGACCGCATTTTCCGGCCAGGTGGCATATATTTCGGAGGAAGCCACATTTTTGATATAGTCCTTATATCTGACATAATAATTAGGTGCCGTAGGGTCACTTGGCACGCCGTCATGCACCACTACGAATTCCGGTATGACCACTCTGCTAAGTACGATTTCCCCCGTTTCATCCATAGGCTTGATTTCGTCCTCCGGTATTTTCGGCGGATATTCCCCGTACAGGGTATGATCCGGTATGACAATGGTTTCCTCTTCCTGCTCTTCCGTCTCTGTGGGAGTCATTTCCACGGACTGCAGCGCAAGCGTATCCGCCAATATCTCCGTTCCCGAAATAGTCACCGGCTCATAACCCGGCGCATTGACTTCTATATTGTACTCCGAGTACGGCTGCTCGCTTCCCGGCTCCAGGCTATATTCCAACGGCGGCGCAGGAAGCCCTATCTCCTCAGTTTGTCCCGATATGTCGGTATCCAATGTTTCGATAATGGAATCCGGCATCCCTTTGTAGGAAATTTTCACCGTGGCATCCCGGACCGGTATGAAACCCACAGTGGATGTGACGCTGACTTTCAGATTCCCCGCATAAGGGCTGTCAACTCTCTGCGCGGCATGAATGATATTGAAGGGCATAAAAAAACCTCTGCATATTTATTTACCACATTATATGCAGAGGTTTCCCGGTTGTGCGCCGGGGCATCTCCCAAACATGCTGCGGCGCACAACCGGGAGATGCTTTTTTATTCCATATTCTTATTCCATATCCTATTCCGCTTATTTGGTAAGCAGCATCATAATATCATTGCTTCTTGCAATGAATTTCGTCATTGCTTCCGGTGCCAGCGGCGCGTTCTGAATCTGTGCCAAATCATACAGCTGCTCACAGATCATCGTCACATTTTCACCTTCTTTATTCTCCAATACATACTGCACCAACGGATGCTCCGCATTGAGGACAAGGGTTTCCCCTTCTTTGCCGAACATGCCCATGTCAGCACCGTTCATGGAATACATGCGCATCATATCCTGCATACGCCTGCTTTCCTCGGAAATGGTAATCATGGAAGAAATCTTCTTATCCTTCAGCTTCTCCACCTTTACGGTAAGGTTTTCTTTCTTCAAGGCCTTTTTCATGATTTCGGCCATTTCCCCGGCCTTTTCCTCCAGCTCCTTCGCCGTCTCCTCGGAAGTCTCCGCCTTCATGGAATCCGTCACGTCGGCGTCGATACGCATAAACCGGATTCCTTCGTTCTTCGCTTCCAGTTGGGAAATAAAGGGCTGGTCAATGCTGTGAGTCAGGATAACCGCATCCATTTTGGCCTCTTTGAACATATTGATATACTGGCTCTGCTGCTGTTCGTCCGTCACATAATAAATGATTTTCTCTTTCTTCTCTTCTTCGGCCTCTCCCTCTTCGGCCTCTTCCTCTTCTTCGTCTACGATTTCGGCATCCACTTTATTGCCGTCCTCATCCACCGCTTCCGCTTTGCTTTCCTCCGCATTTTCCGGTTCCGCAGTACTTTCTTCCGCCGTTTTACTATCCCCGGCTGCCGCACCTTCCGCCGCTTTTTCCGTCTCCGGCGTTTCCTGTCCGCTGCTCTCTCCGCCGTCGGTATTCTCCTGTCCGCTGCTCTCTCCGCCGTCGGCATTCTCCTGTCCGCCGTCTTTATTGATTTCCAGGCATTCCGGCAAAGTCAGATATTTTCCTTCCAGATTCTTAAAGAGAATATAATCCGTCATCTTTTCACAGAACTTATCATCCTTCAGACAGCCGAACTTAATAAACGGACTGATGTCGTCCCAATATTTATCGTACTCCTCCTTCTCCGTCTTGCACATGCCGGACAGCTTATCCGCCACCTTCTTGGAAATATAATCGGAAATCTTCTTCACGAACCCGTCATTCTGCAGCGCGCTCCTTGAAACGTTCAGCGGCAGATCCGGGCAGTCAATGACCCCTTTCAGCAAAAGCAGGAATTCCGGAATGACTTCCTTGATGTTATCCGCTATGAATACTTGATTGTTATATAGTTTTATCGTGCCCTCGATGGATTCATATTCCATGTTAATCTTCGGGAAATACAAGATGCCCTTCAGATTAAAAGGATAATCCATATTCAGATGAATCCAGAACAACGGCTCCTTGTAATCTTGGAATACTTTACGGTAGAATTCCAGATACTCTTCCTTCGTGCAGTCATTGGGATGCTTTGTCCACAGAGGAGCCGTCTCATTGAGAAGTTCCGGCCGTCTGATAATTTTCAGCTTCTGCTCGTCCTCCTCTTTCTCCTTTGCAATCTCCTCTACCACCGTATCGGTATCCAGCTTCTCCTCCGCCTTTATAATCTGGGTTTCCTTGGTATTTTCCTTCTCCAGATAAATCTCGGTAGGCATGAAGGAACAGTATTTCTTAATGACTTCCCTTGCCTTGTACTCATTGCAGAACTCCAGACAGTCCTCATTGATATGGAGCGTAATCTCCGTCCCCACTTCCGTCCGCGTGCCTTCCTCCATGTCAAACTCGGTGCCTCCGTCGCATACCCAATGCACCGGCACGGCATTCTCCTTATAGGACAGGGAATCAATATGCACCTGATCCGCTACCATGAAAGCGGAATAGAAACCTAATCCGAAATGACCGATAATCTGATCCTCATTGGTCTTGTCCTTATATTTTTCAAAGAAATCCGTCGCTCCGGAGAAAGCAATCTGATTGATATACTCTTCCACTTCCTCCGCCGTCATGCCGATACCGTTGTCAATGAATTTCAGCGTCTTCTCTTCCGGATTCACAAGCACCCGTATCTTTGCCTTGTAGTCATCCGGCAGGGTACATTCCCCCATCATCTCCAGTTTCTTCAGTTTCGTGATTGCGTCACATCCGTTGGAAATAAGTTCCCTCATGAAAATATCATGATCCGAATAAAGCCATTTCTTAATGATTGGAAAAATATTATCGCTGTTAATCGATAAATTGCCATGCTTTGCTGCCATATTGAGCCACTTCCTTTTCTTCTTACTTTTCTTATTTTCCCTTTGCTTCCCGATATTGAAAATATCCGTTCCGTCCGGCCGGTGCGTGCCTTATCCTTCCTTGCTGCCGCCTGCACGCTCTCCTCCCGGCGCATAATCAAAGTTTAATTCCTCTCCGCAAAAAAGTCAAGAGAAAATTAGCACTCATTTAAAACGAGTGCTAATAACAGCCATTTTCCCCAGTATTTATGCGGATTTGCGCATTTCTAAAATTTTCGTAAACTCTTTAAACAACGCTTATACCTACGCCCCAAAACCGGCCTATGCCTTCCGCTGCGCTGTCTGCCACGCCGGCTCTGCCGTTCCGTGCGGCCGGAAATCAGAAATCCGCTTTGCACGGAACTCTGATTTCCGGCCGCACGGGGCGCTACTCCTCCGCCGCAAAATACTTCCCGTAAATGTCAAAAAAATCGGAAGTCGTCACTGCCTCGTTATGGATAAACGCCACCTGCCCCCACACTTCCTCGTTCAGATTTCTGGTCAGTGACTTCACAAACGTATCATACTCCTGTCCAAACACCTCTTTTTTCCGTTCTTCCACAATCTTTACCTTATTCGCGTCGGTTTCCGCCCGGTCAAAAGTACTGATGCACTTAATGATATGATACCCGAACTTTGTCTCCACAATATCGCTGATTTCCCCTTTCCCCAGGTTAAAAGCTGCCTCCTCGAAAGCCGGCTCCATATCCCCTTTGCCGAAAGAGTAAGTCCCTTTGCTGTCCTCGCTGTACCGCTCCACCAGCTGTTCAAAGTCCGTCCCTTCCTCCTCGTCCCTGGCCAGTTCCAGCACTTCCTCAGCCAGCTGATAAGCTTCCTCCTTCGCCGCTGCCGTATACTCAATCTTTTCCCCGGATCCGTCCAAAGCGTACGTCCGGATCAGCACATGCTGCACCGTAATGGTACGCGCCTCATCGTCGCTGATTTCCGGATTAATGTCGCGGATAATGAAATTATATACTTTATTGGCAAGCCCGTACTCCGCATACAGCTTCTCAATCAGTTCCTCCGACACACCCATCAGTTCCCGTTCCGTATCGTTCAGGGAGCCATAGTATTCTTTTGCCGCCGCCGCCGCATATCCCTTCTCCTGCGCAGTCAGTTCCACCCCATGCTCCGCCGCCAGCAGATTCATGGATTTAATCTGCGCAATCCGGGCCAAGGCAGTATCTTTGATGTTCTGCTCCAGCGTAATGCCTTCCGCCTTTGCCTGCCATATCTCCGGCCCGTACACGCTCTCATACTGATTCTGGGTATTGGTCAGATAGACCATGATTTCCGGCAGCGTGCAGGAAATGCTTTCAATGCGGAATATCTCGTCTCTGGCAAATCCGGTAGTCAGCACTACCTTCGTATTTGCATCCTCCTTTCCGCTGCCGCAGCCCGCCGTAAGTGCCCCCAGCAAAACCATGGCCGTCCATAGCCTCATCCGCCTTCCCAATGACCCGATGCATTCCCGAAATTTCCGATTCCCTGTCACGCCCTATCCTTCCATTCCCTTTAAAATACTCCTTGCCACACTGATTCCGTTTGCCGAAGCCTGCTGCAGCCCTCTGGTCACGCCCGCGCCGTCCCCGATGGCACGCAGCCCTTTGATGCTCGTCTCAAAATCCCGGTTCACCACCACCCGGTTAGAATAGAATTTCACTTCCACGCCGTACAGCAGCGTCTCGTCCGAAGCAATGCCCGGCGTCACCTTATCCAAGGCTTCCAGCATTTCCTGAATGTCCACCATAATCCTATGGGGAAATACCAAGGACAAATCCCCCGGCACCGCATCCTTCAAGGTAGGAATCAGATTATTCCGGCACAGCCGTTCCTCCGTCGTCCTCCTGCCCCTCTTGAAATCCCCGAAGGTCTGTACCATAATCTTCCCTCCGCAAAGCATATTGGACAGCTGTGCAATCTGCTTTCCGTACTCAATAGGTGTTTTAAACGGCTTGGTGAAATTCTTGGACACCAGAATGGCAAAATTCGTATTATTGGTCTTATAATCCTGTGCCTTATAGGCATGTCCGTTCACCACTGCAAGGCCGCCCTCATAATATTCCGTCGCCACCTCACCGGAAGGATTGGTGCAGAATGTCCGCACCTTATCGTCGAAGGTAGGCGTATACAGCACCAGCTTTGCCTCGTACAGATTCTCGTTCAGATACTGCATGACCTCGTCCCGCACCTCCACGCGCACGCCGATATCCACCGTGCCCGCTTTTGTCTCTATGCCGATTTCCTCACACTTGTCCTTAAACCAGTCCGCCCCTTCCCGGCCCACCGCGGAAACAATCTCTTCCGCATAATAAGTCTCCCCTTTGTCGGTAACAACCCCTGTCGCCTTACCGTCTTCCACAAGAATCTGCTCCACCATCGTGTCGAAAAGCAGCGTAACCCCTTCCTCTTCCAGATGCTTCTGCAGCTTTGCGTAAATCTTATAGCCTTCCTCCGTCCCCAGATGACGGATCGGACATTCGATGAGTTTCAGGTTGGCATTGATTGCCGCTTTCCTTATTTCCCGTATTTCCTTCTCCTTATCTGCCCCGTAAACATTCTTATCCGCGCCGAATTTCAGATAAATGGCATCGGATTCCCCGATTAACTCCATCGTCTCCTCATATCCCAAAATCGCCGGCAGATTGCCTCCCACATCCGGGGACAGCGACAGCTTTCCGTCCGAAAAAGCCCCCGCCCCGGCAAACCCCGTGGTAATGGAGCAGGGCTTACAGCCTACACATTGTTTCGTCACCCTTTTTGGGCAGTTCCTCTTCTCAATGGATCTCCCTTTCTCCACCACCAGCACCTTCAGTTCCTTCTTCCGATCCATCAGTTCATAAGCACAGAAAATGCCTCCCGGCCCTGCCCCTATAATTATCACGTCAAACTTATTTTCCATTCCGAATCCTTTCCTTTCCAATCCTTCCGTTCCCAATCCTTCCATCCCCAATCCTTCCGTTCCCAAGCCTTTCATCCCCAATCCTTCCTTTCCCAAGCCTTCCGTTCCCAATCCTTCCATCCCTAATCCTTCCTTTCCCAATCCTTCCATCCCGGCCCCTTCCTTTCTTTTCCTACTCATTAACTATACCACAATCCGCACGCTGCTGCCCAAATTAGTTTTCGACACAACAATCTGTTTTTCTATCTTTTCGGACAATTCCGGCACATGGGAGATAATGCCGATGAGCCTGTCTTTTTCCACTAAGGACATCAGCGTCTGGCAGGCCTGCTCCAATGACTCCCCGTCCAGCGCGCCGAACCCTTCATCTATAAAAAGCGTATCCACCCGGATACCGCCGCTATAGCTTTGCACCACATCGCTCATGCCAAGAGCCAGGGACAGAGATGCCTTGAAAGCTTCTCCGCCGGACAGAGTCTTCACCGAACGGTATTTCCCGGTGTAATAATCCAGCACGCGGATTTCCAGATTATCCTTTGTCCTTCCGTCGCTGATTTCCTCCAGGCGGGACAGTTCGTAACGTCCCCCTGACATTTTTGCCAGCCGGATATTGGCCGCCCTTAAAATTTCCTCAAAATATCCCGCCAGCACATACTGCTCAAACACCAGCCGCTTCCCGTTATTCCCGCTGGCCATATTGTCCAAGTCCTTCACAATGCCGTATTCCTGCAGCAATTCACCGTGCTTTTTTTCTCTTTCCCTCAGTGATTTCTCGATTTTCCTTGCCTGCCGCAGACTGTGGCTGCATTCGTTCAGCAATTTCAGTGCCTGCTGTTTTTCCTGCTTCTTTGTTTCCAGATCCTCCTTCTGCGCGGAAGTGTCTTCCGCCCTCTTCCCCTTAGTCTCTTCCTTCAGATGCCCCAACAGACTTTCCAGTTCCTGCTGTTTCTGATAAAATTCCCTGATTTTCTTTTCCAGTTCTTCCATTTCCTTCGGCCGGCGCAAGGCTTTCTTATACTTTTCCATGCTGCCGAAACCGGCTGCTTTATATTGGCAGGAAAAACCGGCTTCCAGTTCTTCCTTTTTCTTCTTCTGCGCCGCAAAGGCCGTTTTGTCTTCCTCCAGTCTCTTGGCCATTTCCTTCTGCCTTGCCTGCAGCCTTTCATATTCCGATACCAGCTCTTCAAAGGCTTCCTCCGTCATGTCCTCCGTCACGGAGCGGATGGTTTTGGGCAGCTTTCTTTTCCTTCTGCCGTAATCTTTTTCCTTCCCTTCCCACTCCTTCTTCTGCTCCTCACAGACGGCCGCCTGTGCCCGGCAGGCCGCCGCCTCCCCATGGATTTCCATCAGCCGCTTCTGCTCTTTTTCATAAGCCTGCCGCAGCTTCCGCAGGCTTTCCTCGTCCGGCACGCCGCTGTCCGTCTCTGCCACACGGGGATGCTCCCTGGAACCGCATACCGGGCAGGGTTCCCCTTCCCTGACCTGCCTCGCCACAATGCCCACTACGGCACGCTTATAAGCCAAATCCGCCGATTCGTATGCCCGCTTCTTCTCACCGGCAGCTTCCTCCTGCCCTAAATAACTTCCCTGCAAAGCTTCCAGTTCTCCCTGCTTCACGGCCAGAGCCCGTTCGGCTTCTTCCAGCCCCTTTCTGCTTTCTTCGTAAACGGCGGTTATCCGGTACCCCTCTCTGACTGCTTCCCTTCTTTCATAATAAGAACGCAGTTCCTTCTCCTTTCCGGAAAGCATGCGCAGTTCTTCCTCCCCCTTCCGCACCCGTTCCTTCTTATCCTCCAAAAGGGCTGCCGCATGTTCCATATACAGATAAGGCTCTTTCAGCGCGTCGGCCTCTCTGGCATTTTTCAATTCCTTCTCGGCCTCCCGGATGCCGGCCTTTTTCTCTTTCAGTCCCTCTTTCTCTTTCCTGAGTATTTCTATCCGTTCCAGCTTGGCGTTGACTTTCTCCGCTTCCGCAAGATGTTCCGACAGACGGAGGATCTCCCGCTCCAAATCCCCATGTCTTTTTTCCGCCTCCGCCAGCCTAGCCTTATATTCCTTCCCCCTGCCTTCCAGCCAGGAAAGAACCTCCCCGAAATTCAAGTTCTCCCCTTCCGGCCACTGTTCTTCCCCCTCCATACGCAGCATATGCACATCCTCTTCCATCCGGTGCCGGTATTCCATCACCTGCCGGTACAATTCCCCGGAGCGGCTCCGCAGGACGGCTGCAAAACGGTCATAGACCGAGGTGGAGAAAATCTCCCTGAAAATCTTCGTTTTTTCCGACGGGGACGCGGTCAGCAGCCTTGCAAATTCTCCTTGGGCTATCATGGAAATCTGCTTAAACTGTCTGTAATCCAGTACAAGTATTTCCTGCATTTTACGGTTTACCTCGCTGACGCCTTCCACTACGCCGCCGTCCGGCAGATAAAGCCTGGCCCGCTCTTTCTCCTTTGTGAAACTGCTTTTCCCTCCCTTTTTCTTTTTCGGGCGCATATATTCCGGATTCCGCTCAATCCGGTACTTCCTGCCGCCGTGCTGCATGGACAGTTCCACAAACGTAGCCGTATCCTCTTGCGCAAAATCGCTGCGCACGCTGTTCTTCTCCCGCACTTCACCGCTCATGTTCCCGTATAAGGCATAAGTGACCGCATCGAACAGCGTAGTCTTCCCTGCTCCGGTAGGGCCGGTAATCAGGAACAGCCCCCGTTCCTGCAGCCCGGCAAAATCTATCTCGATCCGCCCTTTGTAAGGCCCCCAGCCGGAAAGCACCAGTTTCTCAGGCTTCATACTCTTCCTCCTCCGCTGCCTTTGCCGCTTCCTCAATCAGCTCCATCCGCCGCCTGTCCGGCTCTTCTCCCCGGACCATCGCATAAAAATCATGGAAAAGTTCCGGAATGCTCTTCTTTCTCTCCTTCGGCCGGGTCAGAACTTCCTCCCCTTCCCTTTTCCTATTCTTTGCCAAAATAATCTGCATCATATTAGGATATACTGTCCGCAATGTGCCGATGGGGTCAATCAGTTCATCCTCGTCCGTCAATTCCGCCTGTATATAATCCATGCTGTCTGCCGCCGATACAATTTCCGGCTTCATCAGTTCGGCCATTTTCCCCCGTATCTTGCGCAGTCCGTGCAGCGGCTGCAGAGGAATCCGTTCTGCCGATACCTGCCCCTTCTCTTTTATCTCCACAAAATTCACATATTTTGTCTGTCCCGCTTCGGAAAAGGAATACGCCAAAGAAGCCCCGGCATAGTACACCTGTCCCTCCCCTATTTTCTGAGACTTGTGGATATGCCCCAGCGCCACATAATCAAATCCGCGGAAAAGCGAAGCCTCCACGTTATCCAGGCCTCCTACATGGATCGTAGTCTCCCCGTCGGAAAGTTCCGGTTCCCTTCCGTTGTCCGTAACAAAATAGTGCGTCACCAACACCCTCCGCCCCGTCTCCGGCGCTGTCTCCCCGTCCCAATATTCGGCCAGTATATTCTCCACCGCCTCTGCGCTGGTTCTTGCCTCTGCCTGTGCCGGCTTCACAAAAGGCAGCAGCACAAAAGAAATTTCCCCGAACGCATCCTCCAGACAGACCCGTCTCACGTTTCCCCGATACAGACCCGCAATGGATATTCCCTGCTTTTCCAAAATTTCTTCCGCAAAGCTGAGTCTTTCCGGGGAATCATGGTTCCCGCTGACCATCAGCACCTTCAGTCCCGCCTCCGCCGTTTCCTGCAGAAATTCCCCCAATGCCGTTACCGCTTCCGCGGAGGGAATGGCACGGTCGTAAATATCCCCGGCCAAGACAAGCGCATCCGCCTTTTTGCTCCGGGCAATTTCCAAAATCTGCCTCAGTATATGACGCTGATCCTCCAACATGGAAAAATCATTGATTACTTTGCCGATATGCAAATCACCAGTATGTATAAATCTCATTACAGCTCCCCCGCGCCGATGCCGCCCATAGGCTTCCCTTCCTTTGTAAACCAACCGTCGCCGTTTGTCAGCACATAATCCTCCCCGTTACGCAAAGCTGCCATAAAATCCTCCATGGACTTCATCCGGCGGCGGAATGCCATGCCGCCCCCAAGCAGCGAAGTACTGTGGATATCCGAGCCTGCCGTCATGAAAAGCCCGTGTTCCTTTGCATAGGCAATGGCCCGCCTGTCATAAGCCGGGTCGTTATGTGCCGTGCTTCTGCTGCCGGAGTGCGTGGCATTTATCCCTTCCACGCCGTCCACATATTCCGGATACAGCCGGATTTCCGGTATATAACTCTCTTCCCGGAACGGATGGGCATGGACTACCATCCCGCCCCCTGCATGCACAATCCTATACTGTTCCTCCACCGTCGCCGTTTTCAGTTCCGGATGACGCAGCATAAAGGATGCCTCCAGACCGTAAATCAGAAATTCCGTTCCCCGGTAACCTGCTTCATATCCGAAAAATACGTCCAGCCCGATCCGCTGTCCCATAGCTGCCGCATCCTCATATCCCTTTGCAAACTCTTCCACCCAGTTTTTCCAAGGCAGCCTCCGGTTCACCGCCGTGTTGCCGCCCCAATTGTGATCCGTCACTATGATTCCCGCATACCCTGCCTTTTTGCAGGCCCTCGCCATCTCTGCGCCGGTATAGTGGGCGCAGGCACTGGCCTGCGAAGTATGCAGATGCGTTTCGTATAAATAAGGGTAATCTTCCAACAGTTTTATGCCCATCACTTACCTCCTTAAGAACTGTTAAGAAATAACTTTTCAATAGTGCGCAGGATTTTTCTTCGAGAGTGCCACTCAAAAATCAGGCGCATAGCGGGCTATGTAACTGATTTTTGAGTGATACTATCGGAGAAAAAGACAAGCAATATGAAAAGTTATTTCTTGACAGTTCCGCCCCCTATAAGCGGAATAAGTCCCCGACATAATCGGGAACTTATTTTGTCACATCTTTTCATAAAAAAAGGAATTCTTTCTTGCATAGCCAATATCTTTATAATTAATAATCTGCTCCGTGCTGCCGATAAACAGCACCCCTTTGTTAGCCAATGACTTATGGAACTTGACAAACACCTCATCCTTGGCTTCTTCCGTAAAATAAATCAGCACATTCCGGCAGACAATCATCTGCCAGCCTTCCCCGTAACTGTCCTTCAGGAGATTATGCTGGCTGAATTCCACCCGCCTCTTTACCTCTTCCGATATCTGATACGACAAACCCACTTTCGTAAAAAACTTCTTTTTCAGATCATCCGGCACACTGGCAATGCTCTTGTCATTGTATAAACCAACTTTTGCTTTTGCAATCACCTGTTTATCCAAATCGGTCGCATGGATTTTTATCTGATCCAACGGAATATGCCGCGACAGTGCCATCACAAGGGAATATGGCTCGTCGCCTGTGGAACATGCAGCACTCCATATTTTCAGATGTTTTCCGAATTTTCCGATAAGCCCCGGTATGATTTCCTGATCCATTACCCGCCACTGGTCAGGATTACGGTAGAATTCCGACACATTGATGGTAAGATAATTTATAAATTCTTCGAACTTGGTATTATTTCCCTTAATAAATGCAATATACTTATCGTATCCGGATACGCCGTTTTTCGATATCAATGTATCAATACGGCGTTTCATCTGTTTTTCCTTGTAAGCATTTAAGTCAATCTTCGTAAGGTCATATACTGCATTCTTAAACCATTCATAATCACATGCCATGTCATTTACCTGCCGCTATTCATATTTAATGATAACACATTTAATGATAATCCAAATACACCCCGGAAATGTCAGGAGCAGCCGTCCCGGCATTTCCGGAATAACCGTTACTATTTACTTTGTGAACCGTAAGGAATCACCTGCTTATTCCTCTGTACCTTCTTCCTGCTCATTAGCAATCACTGCGTCAATATCCACGGAAACAACATCTTCCTCCGCTGCCGCTTCCTTCTGCTCCTGCGCAAGCATAGCTTTCACGCTTAAGCTTATTTTCCTGTCTTCATTGTTGAAGTCAACTACTTTAGCCGTCACTTCATCGCCGATTTTCAGCACGTCCGCAGGCTTTTCAATATGTTCTTTGGAAATCTGGGACACATGAAGCAG
The DNA here is from genome assembly GCA_910579645.1 of uncultured Lachnospiraceae bacterium. Lineage (GTDB taxonomy): Bacteria > Bacillota > Clostridia > Lachnospirales > Lachnospiraceae > Kineothrix. The sequence goes on from CAJTVK010000005.1 coordinate 45,692, forward strand.
TGCGTCCACTCCCGGCTCCAATTCCACGAATGCGCCGAAATCAGTCATCCTTGCCACTTTTCCGGTAACTACGTTGCCTACCGCATATTTCTCTGCGGCATCCTTCCAAGGATTCTGGTCTTCGAATTTAAGGCTGAGGGCAATCTTGCTGCCGGAAATTTCCTTAATGAGCACTTTCAGTTTCTCGCCCACTTTGAATACTTTCTTCGGGTTCTCCACTCTGCCCCAAGACATTTCGGAGATATGAAGCAGGCCGTCTGCGCCGCCCAAGTCGATGAATGCGCCGAAATCGGTCACATTCTTTACCACGCCTTCCACGGTGTCCCCTTCGCTGATGGATTCAAACAGTTTCTTCTGAAGTTCTGCTTTTTCGGCAAGAATCAGCTGCTTACGGTCGCCGATATATCTTCTTCTCTTAGGATTATATTCACTGATGACAAATTGGATTTCCTGTCCTGCATATTTGGTCAGATCCTTTTCATATACGTCCGACACAAGGCTGGCAGGGATAAATATCCTGACTTCCTCCACCACTACGCTCAGGCCGCCGTCCAATACCTGCGCCACTTTTGCGGTAAGCACTTCCCTGTTGTTGTACGCTTCCTCAATTCTCTTGTTCCCTCTGTCTGCGGCGAGCCTTTTGTAAGTAAGAAGAACCTGTCCTTCGCCGTCGTTTACTTTAAGAACCTTCACCTCCATGGTGTCGCCAGGTTTGGCAATTGTCGTAAGGTCTACGTTAGGCTCGTTGGTATATTCGTGCCTTGTTAAAATACCGTCTGATTTATAGCCGATGTTGAGAATAATCTCTTCAGGTTTTACATCGATGACTGTACCTTCAACTACCTCTCCTGCATGTATTGTCTTAAATGATTCTTCTAACATTTGTTCAAAAGTTAATTCTGACATAATTTTGAACCTCCTCGATTATATTGTTTGGGGTCGATGCCCCGGCAGTAATACCGACCGATGAAGCAGCTTTAGGTAGTTCTAAACGCAAGTCATCCAATGTCTGTATAAAATAGGTAGATTCACACTCTTCCTTACAGATATCGTATAACTTTCTTGAGTTGGAACTGTGTGCATCTCCTATTACAATCATACTTCCAACCTGAGACGCAATCTGCCTCGCCTCAGTCTGCCTTTCTTCCGTTGCGTTACATATAGTATTCACAACAATACCATTGTAACCTCTTTTCAAAAAAATTTCAACTAATTCTTTAAATTTGTTGTAGTTAAATGTCGTTTGGGACACAATAAACCATTCCCGGTCTTTCAAAGCAAGATTTTTTTCATCCTCCGCAAAAGCTTTGGCCTCTTCCGCCGACTCAATGACCACCGCATCCGAAGCCGCCCAGCCCCGTATGCCCTCCACTTCCGGATGTCCCGGATTGCCTATGATAATCAGCCGCTTTCCCGCACCGCTTTCTTTTTCCGCAATGTTATGGATTCTTTTCACGAAAGGACAGGTCGCGTCCACGCATTCCAGCCCCCGCGCTTCAATCGCCTCATAAATCTCCTTGGCCACGCCGTGAGAGCGTATTACAACCGTCCCCTCCGTGACCTGTTCCAATTCCTCCTTCCCGTTTATTACCGTAACACCTTTTTTCTCCAAGTCCCTGACCACTTCTCCGTTATGGATAATCGGCCCGTAAGTATAAATCTTCTTTCCTTTTTTGGTCTGTTCATATACTTTTTCCACGGCACGCTTCACGCCGAAACAAAACCCTGCGCTTTTGGCAACTGTCACTTCCATTTTTCCGATTCCTTTCCCCGGTACTCCATCCGGCCTGCCCTGCCTCTGCCTGTTCCGCACGGCTGCCGCGTTAAAATTTCCGGCCGCAGCACCGCATCTCCATGAAATTTTTTACCTGCACAGTGAAATGATTTTTTCCACTACTTCATCCACATCCATCTCGGAGGAATCCACAAGTACCGCATCCTCCGCCTGACGCAGCGGCGAAATCTCCCGATTCATGTCCCTCTCGTCCCGCTCGATGATATCTTTCTCTATCTGCGCAAGGTCACAGCTTTCCCCTCTCGCCCGCAGTTCCTCATATCTTCTCATGGCACGGACCCTGCTGCTGGCCGTCAGATATACCTTCACGTCGGCATCCGGAAGCACACAGGTACCGATATCCCTGCCGTCCATAACCACATCCGCATTTTTGGCCAGAAGCTGCTGCAATTCCACCAGCTTCTTCCTCACCTCCGGATTGGTACTGCAGACAGAAGTCATATTCCCTACTTCTTCCGTCCGGATAAAGCCGTTTACGTTTTCCCCGTTCAGAAAGACTACCTGCTCCCCGTCCACATAGGAAATCGTAATATCCGCTTCCTTACATTTCTCGCCGATCTGCTGCTGATCCTCTTTCCCGATTCCGCTGCGCAGGAAATAAAGCCCCATGGCACGGTACATTGCGCCCGTGTCCACATAAATAAATTTCTTCTCCTTGGCTATTCGCTTCGCTATCGTGCTCTTCCCCGCCCCGGCAGGGCCGTCTATCGCAATATTGTAACTCATGGCAATCTCCTTTCAGATTAGACTATTCTATTCCTTATCCTATTTCCTTAGGCAGCCGGCCAAACAGTTCCCAAAGCCAACGTTTCATTGGTTTGGCCATTTGGCGGCTACAGCCAGACCCTTGCTTTTTTATCGTACAAATCCCGGCATAAAATATATTTTTTTTCGGTAACCGCTATGCCCAGCCGCTCCAGATACTTTTCCTCTTCCTCCACAAAACAAAACCCGCATTTTTCTATCACCCGCCGCGACCGGGAATTTGCCGAAAAATGACAGACGGTAAGAGCCTCCAAGCCGTATTCCCCGAAAGAGGTTTTTATCACTTCCGACACGGCTTCCGTCATCAGTCCCTGCCCCCAATACTCTTTCGAGAGCACATAACCGATTTCCTTTAGTTTAAGATTTCTATATTCCGGAACCTCATTTGCCCAAGACCTGTGCAGCCCGAAAGAACCGATGACTTTATTGTTCTGCCTGCAGACAATGGCAAAGACCTCTTCCTCGTCTATGAAAGACCGCAGAATCTCCTCCGAAACCTGTCTTGACTCATGATGCCTCCATCCTGCCATCTCCCCTACGCCCTCCACGGAAGCATATTCATAAAAATCATCCACATCCGCTTCTGTCCAAGGACGCAGAACCAAACGCTCCGTTTCTATCCTTTTATCCGATACGGGTATCCGCACCTCCATAGTTACGGCCTCCTTCTCCTATCCTTCCGCTGCGGACGCACCGGCCGCATACCCGGTAGACCAGGCAATCTGCAGATTGAATCCGCCGGTCAGCGCATCCACATCCAAAATCTCCCCTGCAAAATACAGTCCCTTCACCTTTTTGGATTCCATCGTGGAAGGATTCACTTCCTTTACATGAATGCCGCCTCTGGTAATGACCGCCTCCGCATAATCCCTCGTTCCCTCCACCGTCATTTCCAAGTTTTTCATAAGCCGGGCAAACTGCTGCCGTTCTTCCTTCGTTATCCCGCACACTTTCTTTTCCCCGTCTATGCCGGACAACATAACCATCACCGGAATCAGTTTTGCCGGAAACAGCCCACCCAAAGCATTTTTAAACTGTTTGTTCCGGTTTTCCTCGAAATCCCTCAGAAGCCGTCTGTCCAACTGTTCCGGCGACAGCGCAGGCTTTAAGTCTATATGCAGTTTTACCTCCCGCCGCTTCTTACCTCCTGCATAAAAGCTGCTGGCACTCAGGATAAGAGGGCCGCTTACGCCGAAATGGGTAAACAGCATCTCCCCAAACCCCTCATAAAAAGGCTTCTTCCCCTTCTCCGACAGTTCCAAAGACACATTCTTCAATGACAGCCCCTGCAGCTGCCTGCACCACGGTTCCCTTATAGTAAAAGGAACCAACGCCGGAAATGTTTCCTTTACCGTATGCCCTGCCTCCGCCGCCATCCGGTAACCGTCTCCGGTAGAGCCTGTCAGCGGATAAGCCAGCCCTCCGGTCGCCACTATCACTGCGTCTGCCTTTACGGCCGTCCCGTCCGCCAGCCTTACGCCCTTTACCGTTTTTATATCGGAAGGAATCCCTCCGTCTGCCATAGTACTTTTGTCCGGCGAAGCTTTTTTATCCGCCGAGACTTCTCTATCCGATAAAGCTTCTCCGTCCGGCAGCGCTTCTTTGCCCGGCTCCTTCTCTTCCCCTTCCAGTATCAGTGCCTTCACTTCTTTCCCCAGCCGCAGTTCCGCCCCCTGCTTCTTCAGCTGGCCGGTCAAGGCCGCTATGACATCCGAAGAATGGTCGGAAACAGGAAACACCCTTTCGCCCCGCTCCGTTTTCAAAGCACATCCCGCCTTCTCAAACCACTCCATCACCCTGCGGTTATCAAAACCGTAAAACGCACTGTACAAAAACTTCGGATTGGTGACCACATGCCCGAACAATTCTTCCGGTTCACAGGCATTGGTCAGATTGCATCTGCCTTTGCCCGTAATAAACAGCTTCCGCCCCGGTTTCTCATTCTTTTCAAACAGAACCACCCGGCAGCCCTGCCGTGCCGCCTCCGCGGCAGCCATCATCCCGGCGGCGCCGCCTCCAATTACAATCACTTTTCTCATTCTCTCCGATTCCTCTGCTTTCTTCGGATAAACCAATCCTGTCCGCCGGACAGCAGCCCCCTTCCCCCGTTGTACGCGGCCGTATCACAGGCCCGACGCACCGTCTTCCTGCCGCAGGGCATCCGTCCCTTTCATCAGCGGGTAATCCAACATCGGCTCTTCATCTATAAAATTAATTTCGTCATTCAGATATACCTGATAGTTGTTCCAGACTTTCTCCAATTCTTCCAGGTTCTGCTTCACCTGGGCAGGCCTTTTCAGGCACAGTGCCACCATCAGGGCATTGATCAGGCTCAAAGGCGCCACCAAAGAGTCCACAATGGAGACCATATCGCTTCTGGCAAGCAGATTACAGGAAGAATACAGATTCATGGGCGAATGGACACTGTCCGTAATGGCAATTACCTTTGCGTTCCTGTCATTGGCAAATTCCATTGCTTTCAGCGTACGCATGGAATATCTGGGAAAACTGATTCCCACCATAGCGTCGCGCTCATTAATCCGGATCATCTGTTCAAAGATTTCGCTCACGCTGGTAGTCCGAAGCAATATGACATTTCCCCGGATCATATTCAGATAAAACTGCAGGAAGCCGGCCAGCGGCTCACAGCTGCGGATACCTACCACATATACCGTTTCCGCCTCCAATATAATATCCACTGCCATCTCAAAGGACGTGCCGTCCAGATGGTCTATGGTATCCTGGATTTTCTCTATGTCCGACTGCAGCACGGAGGTAAGCACTTCCGACTGTGTCCGCCTTCCGTATTTCACCCCGATTTTCTGCACCGAATTCAGCTTGTCCTTCACCCACTCTTCCAAAGCCGCCTGAAATTCCGGATATCCGTCATATCCGATTCCGGAAGCAAAGCGCACCACTGTAGATTCGCTGACTCCTACCGTTTCCCCCAATTTCGCTGCCGTCATAAACACTGCCTGCTCGTAAGATCCGGTAATATAAGCAGCAATCGCTTTATGGCTCTTGCTCATCTTCGGATACCTGTCACTTATCCTCGATATAATATCGCCGCCCGTTTTATCGCTCTTCTCCATCTGTACCTGCCCTTTTCTTCCTTCCTAAAGTATATCTGACTGTCCATATCCCTGCCCATTCCCATAATCCCAAATCAGTATAACATATCTGATATGAGATTTCACTAACTATTTGGATACACGCAGAAAAACCCAAATTGATTTCCGTAAAATACACATAAGATTTATCCCAAAAGACTTTGTCAATATCCCCCCACCTATGATAATATAAAACTATCAAAACATGGAATAATAATAAAATATGGAATAATGAAGAAATAGAATAATAAGAAGAAAGAATCTGACAGCAGGAGATGAAAAAACATGGAACGGAACCGCACTTATATTGCCATTGACTTAAAATCTTTCTACGCTTCCGTGGAATGCGTAGAAAGGCAGCTGGATCCCATGAACACAAATCTGGTTGTGGCCGATGCATCAAGGACGGAAAAAACAATCTGTCTGGCCGTATCCCCTGCCCTGAAATCCTATGGCATTTCCGGCCGGGCAAGACTGTTCGAAGTCGTGCAGAGAGTCAGGGATGTGAATCTTCAGCGTAAAGCTCACGCCCCGGAACACAAATTCCTCGGTGAATCCTATTTTGCGGACGAACTGCGGCAGCACCCGGAATTTTCCGTCTCCTACATCATCGCCCCTCCCCGCATGGCACACTATATGGAATACAGTGCCAAAATATATGAAATTTATCTCAAATATATTGCTCCGGAGGACATCCATGTATATTCCATTGACGAAGTATTTATCGATGCCACCGCCTACTTAAAGACCTATTCCCTCACAGGCAGGGAATTTGCCATGAAAATCATGCAGGACATCTTCACGCAGACCGGCATCACTGCCACTGCCGGCATCGGCACAAACCTTTATCTATGCAAGGTCGCCATGGATATTGTGGCAAAGCATGTGGAGCCCGACAAAAACGGAACCCGCATTGTCGAACTGGATGAAATGAAATATCGGGAACTTTTATGGGATCATAAGCCCATTACCGACTTCTGGCGGGTCGGCCACGGATATGCCAAAAAGTTAGCGGAAAACGGAATGTTCACCATGGGAGATATCGCCAGATGCTCCGTGGGCAGTGACCGGAACTATTATAATGAAGAACTGCTATATAAATTATTCGGAATCAATGCCGAACTTCTCATTGACCATGCATGGGGATGGGAGCCCGTGACACTGGATCTCATTAAGCAATATAAGCCGGAAACAAACTGCTTAAGTTCCGGCCAGGTACTCCAATGCCCTTACGACTTTGAAATGGCAAGGCTCATTGTCAAAGAAATGACCGACATGCTTGTCCTGGATCTGGTGGAAAAGAAGCTGATCACAGACCAGATAACGCTTACCATCGGGTATGATGCCGACAATCTGAAAAATCCTGAAATCAGCAGAAACTACCAAGGGGAAGTCACCGTAAATCACTACGGAAAAAAAGTCCCGAAGCATGCCCACGGCACAGCCAATCTCGGGAAACCCACATCCTCTGCCCGGCAAATCATGGAGGCCGTCCTAAACCTTTACGGACGCATCGCGGACCCTCAGCTTCTCATCCGCAGAATTAATATTACGGCAAATCATCTGACTGACGAATCCGCAGCCAAAGAACCGGGACAGGACTCCTTCGTCCAAATGGATTTGTTTACGGATTACGAAGCCTTGGAAAAGCAGAAGGAAAAAGAGGAAGCCGCCTTGAAAAAAGAACGGGCAATGCAGGAGGCCATTCTTTCCGTCCGAAAAAAATACGGAAAGAATGCCATTTTAAAAGGCATGAATCTGGAGAAAGGCGCGACGGCCATCGAAAGAAATCATCAGATTGGAGGACATAAAGCATAATGGGACAATACGACGATATCATCCATCTTCCTCACCATGTATCCGCCAGGCATCCGCAAATGCCGGCCTCGGACCGGGCCGCACAATTTTCGCCGTTCGCCGCTCTGACCGGATATGAAGCCGCGATTGCCGAAACTGCCAGGCTGACCGACCGGAAACCGGAACTGGACGAAAGCAAAAAAGAAGAACTGGACATAAAGCTTCAGCTTATCAGAGAACACCTTTCCATGAAGCCGCAGGCTGCCATCACCTATTTTGTCCCTGATTCCCGGAAAGAGGGAGGCTCCTACTTTCAGGTTACGGGAACCGTGAAAAAAATAGAAGATCGGGAACACCGGATTATCATGGAAAACGGAACTTCCATACCTTTCCATGATATTTATGAAATCAAAGGCTCCGTTGCGGAAAACATGGATGAAATACTATGACAGTTCCTTAGGCTCTGAAGTCAGATGTAAAGATGAATTCCTTAACGGTTCCTTACCCGCCAATCCCGGACATTCTCCACTCATGCGCATAATAGTTATACCTCAGCCGGAATGTTCTCTGCGTTCCGTATAAGGAGGCGGTACAGACAAAATTCGCCCCAAGGGAACTACGTTCCTGACTGGCAGAAACAATCTTATCAATATGGATTGTTACGATTTCATCATTCCTGTCCTGAAACCGAAACCGCATGGGTGTGATTTTCCCGTTGGTATCCGTACATGATATCATCTGCACCGGAATATCAACACATAAAATACTTTCCATCACAGACCTCCCGTTATTTTCCGTCATCAGACCATTTCATTCCTTCCCCCGCAAAACTCATTCTCCTATCTATTATTCCGATTTACATATAATATATCACTTCCGCCCCTTTCCATTTATTGTCAGCAGAGCAGGGGCGCCAAGCAAACTAATTTTCCTTGATACCCCTGTTCTGCCGGCCTTTCATTTCCCATGCCTCTCTCTATCCGCATCAGCCGCAAATTTATGTATGGGGCATGCGGGCAAAGCCGCAGTCACCCCGTATACTTCTCTATTACCGCCCCCAGCCTCTCAGGATACTTTTCCGCCCATTCCTCATACAGCATCCCTTCCTTTTCCACCATTCTTCCCAGTTCTGCCAGAAATTCCGGAATATCTTCTGCCAGAATCGACTTGCCCATATCCGCAAGTACCTCCTTTCCCTGAACCGGGCAGCCTCCGGTAAAAACAGCGAATGCCGGTCTGGGTCCTTCCGGTGTCTGGCGGATGCCGCCACGGAAGCCTATCCTTCCGATCTGATGTGTTCCGCAGGAGGAAGGACAGCCGGAAATGTGTATCCTTGGAAGGACGCCATCGGCAAAGCCTTCCCTGCGGACTCTTTCTATACAGGCATTTAATAATGCCTGAGAATCGCCGATGCCAACCTGGCAGACGGAAGCCCCGATACAGGCTACGGAAGTCTCGAAAAGAGTTTGGGCACCGTCTTTTGTGGCGGAGAGGATTTCCTCCGCTTCCGCGCCATTGCAGTTTACCACATAAAGTCCTTCTTTAGGAGTCAGACGAATCTCCACCCCTTCCATAGGTTTTATCAGATGATAAAGCCGGATGACCTGAGCAGGAGTGAGCATTCCGCCTGCGGGCTGATAATACACGGCATAAAGCCCCTCCTGCTTTTGCGGAACGACGCGCTTATCGGATAAAATATGGCTCTTCACGGGAGTTTTCTGCTTTGTGACAGGGCGCACGGCCTCCTGATATTCCTCTGAAGCCATATATTCCGAAAGTTCCGGAACTTGGCCGGATTGAGAAGCAGGGGCTGTCCCCCCGTTGTGTGATGCGACTATCTCTTCCAGCTTTTCCAGGTAAGCTTTCCGGAAGCCGTCCTCGCCTAATTCCTCCGCCATAAAACGGGTTCTTGACTTGGCGCGGTTTTCATAATTTCCATAAGCCACAAAGGTTTCTACCATGGCCTTGATGTAGTAAAGAATCTTATCGGGAGAAATATCTCTCGCAACGCAGATTCCAAGGGATGGTTTTATGCCCAGCCCTCCGGCCGCATAAACGTCAAAGGTATGGCCCGGCCCGGCCACAAAGCCCAAGTCACGGAAAGTCGCGTGGGTTTCATTTTCCGGCCGGGAAGAAAAACAGACCTTCAGCTTACGCGGAAATTTCACTTCCTTGATAAAGCCCATCAGATATTCTCCCGCAGCAACGGCATAGGGCATTACATCAAAATATTCCTCCTTTTGAAGACCTGATAAAGGGGTGGCCATTACATTCCGAGGGAAATCCCCGCCGCCTCCCCGGGAAATCATTCCCGCCTGCCAAGCTTCTTTCATCAGATCACATAGCTTCCCCGCTTCCAAATCATGTAGCTGGACGGACTGGCAGGTGGTCATTTTTAACCGTCCGATTTCGTATTTATCGATGCTCTCCGCAATGAATTTGAGTCTTTCCTTCGTAAGGCGGCCGCCGGCCATACGAAGCCGCAGCATGTGCTTCCGGCCGCCGCGCTGAGCATAGCTTCCAAAACCGCCGGAAAATTTCTTATATTCGGCCACAGAGAGTTCTCCCTTATGAAATTGCATGGTTTTTTCCCGAAATTCCTCAAGGTCGGGAAGGAATTCGGTGAAATAGTCTTTGGGCATAGTTCGGTATCCTCCTTTTTGTCAACATAAACCCGCTTGCAAAACGTACGGCAGGAACGGTTCCGCCTTCGGCTTCCCTGTTACGCACGGCATCCGCTGTCTATTCCTATTATTGACCAAGAGCGGATAAATACACCTTCCCGGTTAAAAATCCTTTCAACGACTCAACTGCTTTATGTACAAGCAGGAAAACTCTTCACGACCCCTCTTCCGCCTTGCCCTGACGCAAACATCAAGCACTGATTACTCAAGGATTAATGCAATGATGTACTAGAGCGTGTTTGAAAATTCATTCCTGCCATCTGTACGTCCCACTTTGCGTGATTTTTAACCCAAATTCAGTCAACGTAGCCCGCTACGCCTCCTTCATTTGGGTCAAAACTCGCACAAATTGTGACGCACATCTGGCAGAAAGCAATTTTCAAACACGCTCTAGAAGACAGAAAAAAGGATATCAAAGGATTAATTTCCCTTGATACCCCTTTTTTCCTGCATTTCTGACTATCGGATTTTTGGAAGATTCTTATTGCTTATCGTTCATGACGATTCATTTCCGAAGAAACTTAATAGTTCACGATTTTTCCGAAATCCGGCTTCAAAGCTGCGCCGCCCACTAAGCCGCCGTCAATATCCGGCTGGCTGAACAGTTCCGGAGCCGTCGCCGCATTCACGGAGCCGCCGTACTGAATACGGATAGCGGCTGCGGTGGCATCGTCATAGATTTCTCCGATGCAGTCACGGATTGCTTTGCACACTTCCTGTGCCTGTTCCGTAGTTGCCGTCTTGCCTGTGCCGATTGCCCAGATAGGCTCATAAGCGATAACTGCCGTTGCTGCCTGCTCTGCCGTGACATTGAGGAACGCAATTTTAATCTGCTGACGGATCCAGTCAATGGTAATGCCCTGTTCCCGCTGTGTCAGAGATTCCCCGCAGCAGATAATCGGCGTAATGTTATGTTCAAATGCTTTCAGTACTTTCTTGTTCACTGTCTCATCGGTTTCCGCAAAATATTCCCTTCTCTCGGAGTGGCCGATGATTACATACTTCACGCCCGCGTCGGTAAGCATATTCGGGGAAATTTCTCCCGTATAAGCGCCCTTTTCCTCAAAATACATATTTTCCGCACCAATCTGGATATTGGTTCCTTTGGCTGCTTCCATTGCAGGAATAATGTCAATGGCAGGCACGCAGAATACTACATCTGCTTCTTCCGTAGCTACCAACGGTTTCAATGTATTCACTAATTCCACTGCTTCGCTGGGAGTCATGTTCATCTTCCAGTTGCCGGCAATAATTTTCTTTCTGGCCATTTTTTTCTCTCCTTTATTTATTCACTTTGCTTCTTTCGGCAGGCAGCCGCCCTTTCTGCACCCGGACGGCTGCCCCGTGAATCACATCCCCGCACTGCGGAGTCACTTATTATTTATCGTCAGCCGCTACCACGCCCGGCAATTCCTTCCCCTCTAAGAATTCAAGGGAAGCGCCGCCGCCGGTGGAAATATGGCTCATCTTGTCGGCAAACCCTAACTGGTTCACTGCCGCCGCGCTGTCACCGCCGCCGATAATCGTCGTAGCGTCCGTCTCAGCCAAAGCCTTTGCCACCGCTATCGTGCCTTTTGCAAGAATCGGATTCTCAAATACGCCCATAGGCCCGTTCCAAACAACGGTCTTCGCGGATTTCACTGCTTCCGCATACAGTTCTGCCGTCTTTTCACCGATGTCAAGACCTTCCATATCGGCAGGAATCTTGTCGGCATCTACCATGGATACTTCGATTTCCGCATCGATGGGATTCGGGAAGCCGGCTGCGATGGTGGTGTCTACGGGAAGCAGCAGTTTCTTACCTAATTTCTCCGCTTTCTCCATCATTTCCTTGCAGTAGTCAAGTTTCTCTTCGTCTACCAGCGAATTGCCGATTTCATATCCCTTTGCCTTTAAGAAAGTGAATGCCATGCCGCCGCCGATGATAAGCGTGTCGCATTTCTCCAACAGGTTATTGATGACATTCAGCTTATCCGCAACTTTTGCGCCGCCTAAGATTGCAACGAAAGGCCTTACCGGATTTTCTACGGCATTTCCGAGGAAATCTATTTCTTTCTGCATCAGGTAACCTACTGCACACTCGCCGCCCTTTGCACGCACTACATCCGTCACGCCGGCAACGGAAGCATGCGCCCTGTGGGAAGATCCGAATGCATCGCATACATATACGTCTGCAAGGTCAGCCAGTTCTTTACTGAACTCTTCGCCGTTCTTTGTCTCTTCTTTTCCGCGGAAACGGGTATTCTGGAGCAATACCACATCTCCTTCTTTCATAGCCTCTACCGCTGCCGTAGCCGCTTCGCCTGTTACATTATAATCAGCCACGAAATTAACTTCTTTGCCAAGTTTCTCGGAAAGCCTCTTGGCAACCGGCGCCAAGGACTCGCCTTCGTTAGGGCCGTTCTTTACTTTGCCAAGGTGAGAGCAGAGAATCACTTTCCCGCCGTCCTTCAGCAGCTTCTGAATCGTAGGAAGCGCCGCTACAATACGGGTCTCGTCCGTAATCTCACCGTTCTTCAGCGGCACATTGAAGTCGCATCTTACAAGGACGCGCTTTCCGCTGACATTAATATCATCTACCGATTTCTTATTTAACCCCATGACTATGCCTCCAATAATAAAATAATTAATACATCTGTTTCTGTTTACGGCCGTCTGCCCGCAGCCCGAACGGCCAAAAGCAGGCTTACAAAAAGGCCCGGTCCATAAGACCGGACCTTTATAGGTCTTTTTATGCCTACTCAGGGCAGCATCCTCTGCCCGGGACAATCTCCGCAGTTTATGCTAACTCAGAGAAATATTTGATTGTCCTTACCATCTGGCTTGTATAGGAGTTCTCATTGTCATACCATGAAACAACCTGTACAAGATTGTCAGCGCCAACCATGGTCTGTGTAGCATCAAAGATAGAACCATAGGTGCTTCCTACGATGTCGGAGGAAACGATTTCATCTTCATTGTATCCGAAGGACTCTGTAGCTGCTGCCTTCATAGCTGCATTGATTTCTTCCTTAGTTACGGATTTCTCAACCGTTGCAACCAAGATTGTGGTAGAACCTGTCGGTGTAGGAACACGCTGAGCGGAACCGATCAGCTTGCCGTTCAGTTCAGGGATAACAAGGCCGATTGCCTTTGCAGCGCCTGTGGAGTTAGGAACGATATTGACAGCGCCTGCACGGCTTCTTCTCAGATCGCCTTTTCTCTGAGGTCCGTCAAGAATCATCTGATCGCCTGTATAAGCATGGATTGTGCTCATGATACCGGATTTGATTCCAGCCAGGTCATTCAGTGCCTTAGCCATAGGAGCCAAGCAGTTTGTTGTGCAGGATGCAGCGGAAATAATTGTATCTTCCGGTTTCAATGTCTCATGGTTAACGTTGAAAACGATAGTAGGAAGATCATTTCCTGCAGGTGCAGAGATAACAACCTTGCGCGCGCCGGCATTGATATGAGCCTGTGCTTTGTCTTTGGATGTATAGAAACCGGTACATTCAAGAACAACGTCTACTTTCAGATCTCCCCAAGGAAGTTTGTTTGCATCTGCTTCTTTATAGATAGTAATAGTCTTTCCGTCAACGGTAATGGAATCTTCACCGGCTGTCACTGTGTCAGCTTTTGCATATTTGCCCTGTGAAGAGTCGTATTTCAACAAATGAGCCAACATCTTAGGGCTTGTCAAATCGTTGATTGCCACTACTTCGTATCCTTCTGCCCCAAACATCTGTCTGAAAGCAAGACGACCAATACGGCCGAAACCATTAATTGCTACTCTTACTGCCATTTTAGTTTCCTCCTAAAAATGAATTTGTTTATACTATTTTACAACCATTGTAAAATGATTGACAAAATTTTATCAACAACTTTATTTTACCTAATTTGTCCCAAAAATTCAAGACATAATTGAAAAATATTTACATTTTAACCTATATTTGTTATGGCGGGCCGGACGGCAAAATTCCGTCTATGCCGCAAGATTATAATTTAATGTATTGCGGGACTCGTCCGGAAAATATGGCATAATATCGGAAGCCGCAGTTTTTCAGTATTTCTTCCGCACGGGAAAAGCTTTGGGCAATGCGTCCGGGCACATGTGCGTCGGAGCCTATGGTGACAGTCTCACCGCCCAGTTCCCGGTAACGCCGAATAATGTCCGTGCAGGGGTTGGGTTCTTTCAGTCCATAACCGATTCCTCCGGTATTGATTTCCAGCCCTTTTCCATGACAGGCCAGCCACTGCAGGATAGTGTCCAGTATTTCTTTGTATTTTGCGTAACCGTATTCCCTGTCCTTGTTTGGGCCGTACCGCACCACATAGTCCAGATGTCCGTATACGTCAAAATCACGGAACCTTTTTAAATTGTCCAAAATAGAGGCAAAATATTCGCCGTATGCCTCGCTCTCACTTCTCCCTTCATAAAAATACGGGTAGTAAGGGTCTTTCCGATTGCAGACATGGGAAGATGCAATGACGAAATCAAACGCATGCCCGTGCACATAATCTGTCAGTTTTTCCGAAATATGGGGCTGCACCCCGATTTCCACCCCATAGCCGACGGTTATTCTGTCCGCATATTTCTCCCTGCACTTTTTCAGGCCGCGCCGGTAAGCGTCCGTATCCAGTTCAAACATGCCTGCCTCTTCCGGCTTTACATAGATGAAATCCAAATCCATGTGCTCCGTAAAGCACATATGCGTCAAGCCCAGTTCCAACCCTTTCTTTACCATCTCCTCCATCGGAGTCTCGCAATCCCCCGAAAAAGAGGAATGTAAATGATAATCTGCCAACACTGCCATACTCTGTCCCCCCGTCCCAATTCCGCGGCTTTCTTTTTCAATAATTTCAGGTACGAATATTCCGATTTATTTTCCGATAACACAGGCAAAAATGCCGCCCTCCGAATATTTATAAAATGGTTCCGCCGCCAAGAACATAGCCGTTTTCGTAGAAAACGGCTGCCTGCCCCGGAGTCACTGCCCGCACCGGTTCCCGGAAAATGCATCTGACCCTGTCCTCCCCTATCTTTTCCAAGCGGCAGGGAGTCCCTTTATGGGCATACCGGATTTTCACCATGGCATCCCTCGGTTCCTCCAAATTTTCCATCCCCATATAATGAATCTTGCCACAGGTCAGTTCCCCGGAAAATACATCATCGTTTTCCCCTATCATCACTTCGTTCGTCTCCGGACAGATCCGGGTCACAAACACCGGATGTCCCAGAGCCAGATTCAATCCCTTGCGCTGCCCCACCGTATAATGGGTAATGCCTTTATGGCGGCCTATGATTTCTCCCGAAGCCGTCACAAAATTTCCGGGACCGGGCACACATTCCCCTGCCTGCCGGTCTATGAAACCTGCATAATCGTTGTCCGGAATAAAGCATATCTCCTGACTGTCCGGCTTATCCGCCACCGGCAGCCCCAGCTTCCGCGCAATCTCCCGAATCCGGCTTTTTTCATAATCGCCTGCCGGCATCAGTGTATGCGACAGCTGATATTGCGTCAGACTGTACAAGGCATATGTCTGGTCTTTTGCCTCCGTCACCGAATTGCGCAAAGCATAGCGGCCGTTCGGCAGCTTCTCCACTCTGGCATAATGGCCGGTGGCAATATAATCCGCACCCAACGCCAGGCTTCTTTGCAGAAGCGACTCCCATTTCACATAACGGTTACAGGCAATGCAGGGATTAGGCGTCCGTCCGTGCAGATATTCTTCCACAAAATAATCCGTCACCTTTTCCCGGAATTCTTTCCTGAAATTCATCACATAATGCGGAATGCCAAGGAACTGCGCCGCCCTCCTTGCGTCCTCCACTGCGGAAAGTCCGCAGCAGCCGCCGTTCTCTTCCTTTGCTGCCTCGTCCTCGTCCTGCCAGACCTGCATCGTCACGCCTATGACCCGGTATCCCTGCTCCTGCAGCAAATATGCGGCCACTGACGAATCCACGCCTCCCGACATCCCTACCACCACTGTTTCCTTCATTCTCAAAACCCTTCCTGTCCTTCCAGAATCTCCCTCCAACAGCCCAGCAGCCTGTCCAGGGAGAATGCCGCATTGGCCGGGCTGGTAGACGGCAGTTTATGAATTTCCAGCCCCGTGCTTTCCCTGCAGAAACGGTTGTACAGCTGACAGGCCTTATCACCGTTCCCGTAAACCCTCTTGATGGAGCTGTTCCGCAGCAGCCCCGCAATGTCATTGGCTTCCACATCCCGGATGGAACTGTCGCTGGAGCCCTCAATTTCGCAAGTACGGATCACATCCCATATGGCAAAACCGTGCTTTAAGAGCAATGCTTTCTTCTCTTCTATGCTTTCCGGCACTTTCTCACCGGTAAGCCCCGCCAGCACCTTCCAGAACCGGTTCTGCGGGTGCCCGTAATAAAAGGCGCTTTCTCTGGATTTCACCGAAGGGAAAGTGCCCAGTATCAGTATTTCCGATTTCTTGTCATAAATCGGTTCAAACGTATGCGTAACTTTCATCTCAGCCTCTTATCGTGAACTAATACTCTTCCCCTTCTTCCTCACCCTCATGGATATCCGACTTAGGCGGCTCCAGCCCCTCTATCTCTATCCCGTGCTTCTTTGCATAGTCCCACAACGCCGCATGGATTGCCTCTTCCGCCAGCAGGGAGCAGTGCACCTTCACCGGCGGCAGGCCGTCCAATGCTTCCATCACTGCCCGATTGGTTACTTTCATGGCTTCCTCAATGCTTTTCCCTTTTACCAGTTCCGTCGCCATGCTGCTGGTTGCCACGGCTGCGCCGCATCCGAACGTTTTAAACTTGCAGTCCCGTATGATGCCGTCGTCGTCAATATCCAAATATATCCTCATAATATCCCCGCACTTTGCATTGCCCACCGTACCGACTCCGCTGGCATCCTCTATTTCCCCTACATTTCTCGGATTCTGAAAATGATCCATCACTTTTTCGCTATACATCTATGATTCCCTCTTTCTTTTTCCAAAACGTTTCCATTCCTTTCACGGCCCATAAATCCGCCCTCGGTTCTCCCGCTTCTCCTTCGGCTTATGGAACGTTCTTTTTTATGAAATCCTCATACAGAGGAGACATTTCCCGCAGCTTTCCCACAATTTCTTTTATCGCCTCCACCGTCCGGTCCATTTCCTCCCTTGTATTCTCCGCGCCTACCGTCAGCCGCAGGGAGCCATGGGCAATTTCATGGGGCAGGCCGACAGCAAGCAGCACATGGGACGGATCCAAGGAACCGGAAGTACATGCCGAACCGCTGGACGCGCAGATTCCTTTCATATCCAGCATAATAAGCAGCGATTCCCCTTCCACAAACCGGAAGCTGAAGTTCACATTATTGGAAAGCCGCCTCTCCCTGTCGCCGTTCAGCCTGCAATAAGGTATCTCTTTCTCAATCCTGTCCGTCAGATAATCCCTCAGTGCCCGCTCTTTCTTTTCATTTTCCTCCATCCGTTCGGCAGCCAGTTCCGCCGCCTTGCCGATTCCTACGATTCCCGGCACGTTTTCGGTTCCCGCCCGGCGTCCCCGCTCCTGCTGCCCGCCATGGAGAAAAGAGCGCAGCTTCAGGCCGGTGCGGATATACAGAAAGCCAATCCCTTTCGGTCCGTAAAATTTATGCCCGCTGGCACTCAGCATATCAATATTCATTTCCTCTGCCCGAATCGGCATATGCCCATAAGCCTGCACCGCATCCGTATGGAACAGAATCCCCCGCTCCCGTGCAATGGCTCCGATTTCTTTGATTGGCTGCACCGTGCCTATCTCATTATTGGCAAACATCACCGAAATCAATATGGTATCCGGACGGATGGCATGTTTCAGTTCTTCCAGTTTCAGTATGCCGTTTTCGTCCACATTGACATAAGTAACCTCAAATCCTCTTTTTTCCAAATAGGCACAAGTATGCAGCACCGCATGGTGCTCGATTTTGGATGTAATGATATGTTTCCCTTTGGATTCATAAGCCTCCGCAGCGGCAACCAGTGCCCAATTATCGGCTTCCGAACCGCCGGCAGTGAAATAAATCTCGTTTGTCTTCACCCCCAAGGTAGCGGCAATCGTTTCCCTCGCCTTCATCACCGCTCCTTTCGCCGCCGAACCGGCGGAGTATATGCTGCTTGGATTCCCGTAATAATCGGTAAAATACGGCAGCATTGCTTCCACCACCTGAGGCGACGTTTTTGTAGTTGCCGCATGATCCAAATATATTGTCTGTCCCATATTTTTCTTTCCGCCCTTTCCTGACTAATATTTTATGCTTTATAGTTTTGCTATCATCAAGCAAATCCGGAAAACTGCACAAAAGATTCTTTAATTCCTAGTAAACCACTACGGATTGAATGATTTCACTATACCACGGGCAACTTGTTCTGTCAATAAACCGCCTTGCATATATTTATAAACAAACCCTTCCGGCAGGTATTGCATGAAAAAATCAAATCCTCTTATCACAGGCACCATCATTTTGACCGTCACCGGTTTTGTCAGCCGTTTCATCGGCTTTTTTTACCGCATCTTCCTTTCCCGCGTATTTGGTGCCGAAGGCATGGGGCTGTACCAGCTTACCGCTCCGGTACTGGCACTGTCCTTTTCCCTTACCGTATCCGGAATCCAGACTGCTATCTCCAAATTCGTGGCAAGCGAAACCACTACCCACGATTACGGAAATTCCTTCCGTACCCTTTTTACCGGTTTCGGCATATCCATGCTGCTGTCCGCTGCCTGCACTGCATACATCTACCTGTTTTCGGATACCATTGCGGAAAAGCTCCTGTTTGAGCCAAGGACTGCCCCCCTGCTCCGCATTATTGCCCTTTCCATACCGATGACTACCGTACACTCCTGCATCAACGGCTATTTCTACGGAATCCGAAAGACTTCCGTTCCTTCCCTGGCCCAGCTGGCGGAACAGATTATACGGGTGGGAAGCGTTTATCTCATTTACATATATTATACTTCCAGAGGTTACAAACCGACCATCAGCTTTGCCGTTGCAGGGCTTATCATCGGCGAAGCCGCTTCCATGCTGTTCTGCCTGGCCGCCATCTATTTCCGCTTCTGCACCCTGGCTGCCGCCTACAATCCGATAAAAAAAGCAAAACAGCCGGTATCCGCCTACATAAGCAATGCCAAGCGGCTGCTGACCCTTGCCGTGCCTCTTTCCCTGAACCGGACTTCCATCAATTTCCTGCAAAGCCTGGAGGCCATCTACATTCCCCAATGCCTGCAGCGTTACGGCTATGACAATGCAAAAGCACTGAGCGTCTACGGCGTGCTGACCGGAATGGCGCTGCCGCTGATTCTCTTTCCTTCCGCCATTACAAACTCCGTCTCCGTGCTGCTGCTCCCCCTCGTGTCGGAAGCCGACGACAGCGGCAACCACGGAGCGGTCCGCAAAGCGGTCCGCAAATCCATTCAATACTGTCTGCTGCTAGGCTTCCTCTGCACCGGCATGTTTCTCCTGTTCGGCCGTTTTGCCGGCAAAGTCTTGTACAACAGCACACTGGCAGGCAGCTTCATTATCACCTTAAGCTTCATCTGCCCTTTTATGTATGTGGCCAGCACCCTGAACAGCATTTTAAACGGCTTGGGACGCACGGCCTCCACATTTCTTTTCAGCATGATCAGCCTGCTCTTCCGCCTGCTTTTCGTATTCTGGCTGATTCCCGTGCTGGGAATCCAGGGATATCTGTATGGACTGCTGGCCAGTCAGTTGCTGCAGACCCTCCTATGCGTATTTGCCGTCCGGAAATATTTGCGTTAAGGCCGGACCTCGCTAGAGCGTGTTTGAAAATTCATTCCTGCCATCTGTACGTCCCACTTTGCGTGAT
>CAJTVK010000006.1 GCA_910579645.1 uncultured Lachnospiraceae bacterium
TATCGCGGAAAAATATATTTTAAAAAATATTCGATGGAGAAGTGAGATAACCGGAACGGAAAGGGAGGAAATCCCTGAAATTCCTGTGGCTGTAATCAGGGAGGTGTTGGCAAATGGTTTCGCGCATGCAATATATAATGGCCGGACAACCCATGAGATATGCATTCATCCGGGCATGGTCACTGTTTACAGCCCTGGGGAATACGCAAGTAAACATAAGCCGGAGGAATACATAAAGGATAATATTGAATCGGAAATCAGAAACGCTGCGATTGCTAAAATTTTGTATTTGAGCAAATCCATAGAGCAGTTTGGCAGTGGATTCAAAAGGATTAACAGCTTGTGTAGCGATGCCGGTATCAAATATTCCTATGAGAACAGAGAGAATGGATTTAAGTTTGTCATCTACAGGCCAGAACTTCAAAGTGACATTCCAAGTGTCACTTTGGATGTCACTTTGAGCGGAACGGAGATGGCGGTCCTTGCTATTTTGAAGCAAAAACCAGATTCATCAAGGGTTGAAATTGCGGATAAGATTTCCAAAACCGTAAGAACAGTGCAGAGAGCATTGGATTCATTGAGGGATAAAGGCTATATCAGAAGAGTGGGATCTAAACAAAATTCAATATGGGAAGTATTGAAGTGAAATCATGCCATAAAAGTAAATCAAAATTGAATCGGGAGACCGGTTCTTTTTTGATGTAGGGAAGGAGGCGGCCCTTTGTATCCGGTCAGCAATGCTTTCCTCACAGCAGTGAAGGCGAATACAAGAAAATATTACTGGACCGGTAAGATTACGACGACTGCCGGGACGGTTTATAATTTTGACTAGGAAGATATGGTCAAGGAAAGCGGGTATATCTGGGGCCAGTGCTGCGGAAGCACGGAAATCGAACTTGGAACGGTGTATGCCGCTGAGATGGGGATTTCGTTTTTCTCCGAGATCAACCGGTATACATTGATGGATGCGAAGGTGGAGATGTTCTATCACCTGCAGGTGGCGGGCGGTTCCTATGAGACAATCCCGTTGGGGATATTTGAAATATCGGAGGCGAACAGGAAAGCGAAGTGCCTAGAGATCAAGGCGTATGACTATATGGTGCGGTTCGAGAAGGCTTTTACTTCTCTGGAAGCTATCGGCAATGCCTATGATTTCATGGTACTGTGTTCTACGGCCTGCGATGTTGATCTGGCTCAGGACAGGGCTACGATCGAGACGATGCCGAATGAATCCGAGAATCTTTCCATCTACTTTGACAATGATATCGAGACTTGGCGAGGCTGGAAGCTGTGATTGTTGCATGACCATCATCAATGACATTATTGTGACTTATGATTTTGAAATCGATGTAAATGACCATGTGATCTCGGCCTATGCCGGGGAGCGGTGCGGGAATGTCTCCACGCCGTTCTTCCAGTACAAGGAATATGTCTTTGCGTGGGGCAGTGCTTATCTAAGTCAGTACAGGTACACATGGATCCTTACGCCGTATCTGGCTACGATCTGCAATCTGAGTGAGGCTGTGGTGAAGAATGCGGATAAGACGATGATAGAAACAGCACCATCAACAGCAGCCTGTATTTCTTCAGCAGGAGTTTTACAGCGACTGTCAACAAATGGTGATACATCAAATTTTTCTCCGGGGTGCTGCAGAATCTGTTCCGTAATAGAACGGGAGGATTTGCCAAACACATCAGAAAAAACATCATCCAGTTTAAGATTGGATACAGTAAGACAATTTTGGGCACGATTTTTCTCGCCGGTAATCATATAGGTGAGTTTGAAACGGTATCTTACGAGGTCCCTAAGTGCCCTGATGTCATCAGGCGGGATAAAGGAAGGCTTCACCATGCCACACATGTATAGATCACAGACCCATTTGGCATCTTTGCGGTCGGTCTTATTTCCTTTCATCGGTTTTGTGTATTTGGGATGAGACAGGGTAACCCAGATTCCATGCTGCTCTAAGATATTGAAAACAGGGATCCAATATTTGCCGGTAGATTCCATGCATACATCTGTACAGTTGTATTTGGCAAGCCAGCCACACAGCCCATTCAGTCCTTCTGTGAAGGAAGAAAAGCGAGCCTGCTTATATTCTGTACGGTTATTGGAATCAGTGATGCCGACACAGGCATAGATCCATGTTTTGTGGACATCAAGTCCACAGCAGTTAAATCTAAAAAGTTTAAAAGACAAGTAACTACCTCCTGATATTATAGAATTTGAACTAATTGTAGAAACGTTGGGTATTGCATAATTGAAGAAGAAGCAAAGGCTATCCGCATAATCATTGATCGGTATGCGCATACGGATATTGGCACTAACGGTGTTGCAAAATATTTTGAAAACCACAACATTCATAAAATACAACGGCAGAACGGGAAGAATCCGCTTTCTGAAGGAGAAGAAAACTATGTTATCGTTGGTGTTTCAAGACTACAGAAAATAAGATAGCTTTCATTTTTATGAGAATACGACAGAAGAAGTATGGCGGTGGTTTTGCATGGCAAAAGCCTATAACCTCATCATATCCAGAAGAAGGATTTTGCATCCCATACCGGAAGTATTGGCATGATGACGAACGATCAGAGCGATTAGCTATTAAACCTCTTAAGAGAACACCTTTTAAGTATGAGAGTCGTGAGGTCACGAATGACGATGCTGTTGAAGTCAACCCCATCCAGACAGAAACTGCAGTTCCGCTCTGCCTGTTCCGCACCGTTGCCGCGTTAAAATTTCTGTCCGGATGGAGCACTGGAGCATGTTTGAGAAATCATTTCTGCTCTCTCTTTTTTGTGCAAGAATAGAGAGGATAAATTTAAGAATATGGCCTATAATAAGAAAGACAAATTAATGTCCGGAAAGTGCAATATATGCGGATAAGGAGGTATCACATGGAATGGGTTGAAAGGTTAAACCAAAGCATGAATTATATTGAGGAACATTTGACGGGGGAAATCGACTATGAACAGCTTGGGCGGATTGCCTGCTGCTCTGCCTATCACTATCAGAGGATGTTTACATATATGGCGGGCGTCACTCTGGCAGAGTATATCCGAAGAAGAAAAATGTCTTTGGCAGCGGTAGACTTGCAGAATGGAAAGGAACGGATTATTGATATTGCAGAGAAGTACGGCTACCGTTCCCCGACTGCATTTAACAGGGCATTCCAGTCTTTTCACGGGATAGCCCCATCGTCCGTGAAAGGCGGGGGTGTATCCGTGAAGTCTTTTTCCCCCATTGTATTTAGCATTGCTGTAAAAGGAGCGGCAGAAATGGATTATAGAATCGAGACAAAAGAAGCGTTCCGCATTATTGGCATATCGGCACCGCTTGAGAAGGAAATCGAAAATAATTTTATGGTTGTGCCGAAGATGTGGCAGGAAGCATCAGTGAATGGAACGATACAGAAACTGGCAGGAATGATGGACACGCCGCCAATGGGGCTTTTGGGCGTGAGTGCCTGCAATGGTGAGGAACAATGGAAGTATTTTATTGCCGTTTCCAGTACAAAAGCAGGCAGTGAGTTTGAAGCATATACCGTGCCTGCATCTACTTGGGCAATTTTCTCCGGAACGGGAACAAACCAGTCCATACAAGAATTGGAGCAGAGGATTATAACGGAATGGCTTCCGGCCTCCGGGTATGAGTATGCCAATGCCCCCGATATTGAGGTTTACTTAAATCCGGATCCACAGAATGCGCAATATGAGGTATGGATACCCGTAGTGAAGAAAAAGGCATAGCGGAGGAAATTATGGACGAGCAATTTAGTATGTTTATGGAAACGGTGGAGGAGCGTTTCCGTGGCTTTGTAAGTCAAATCCACGAGTATCTGCTGGGAAACGGCTGTAAGTGCGACATGAAGCTGCAGAAAAGCGGCTATGTTGTCTCCTATGTGTTAAGCGGCAGTCAAAGGACTTTGGCAACATTCATATCCCGTAAAACGGGGATGAAGCTTCGTATCTATCCGGAACATATACCGGAATATCAGAGTTTTCTTGATACCTTGCCCGAAAAGGTAAAAAAGGAAATTAAGAAAGCATCCGTCTGCAAACGGCTTATCAATCCGGATGACTGTAATCCGAAATGTATGATGGGATATACCTTTATGCTAGAGGGCGAGCAGTATCAGAAATGCCGTTACATGGCGTTTCAGCCTACTTTAAGTGAGGAAAACAACCCATACATAAAGCAGTTTTTGGAAAAGGAACTCTATTGCTTTTTAGGGGAAAAACTGTATAATCAAGTTTAAGGTTAAGACATAAAGTGAAAAAAGGAAGTAAGCAGTATGAAATTAACAAGGAATGGGATAGAAGATTGTGCAATGTGGGAAAAGGCAGGAATCGCTCTTCCGGGATACGATGTGACAGAAGTTTCGGAAAAGGCGAGAAAGGAACCGGGATGGGTTCATTTCGGAATCGGGAATATTTTCCGTATTTTCATTGGCGGCATTGCAGACGGCCTTTTGGAAGAAGGTGCACTGGATCGGGGGATTACCTGCGTTGAGGCATTTGATTATGATTTGGTGGATAAAATTTATACGCCGTATGATAATTTATGCTTAAGCGTCCTGCTGCATGGGGATGGAACCAGGGAATGCAAAGTGTTGGGTTCCATGGCCGAAGCAGTAAAAGCACAGTCGTCTGTTCCGGGGCAGTGGAATCGTCTGAAAGAGATTTTTGCCGGTCCCTCCCTGCAGTTGGTTTCATTTACAATCACCGAAAAAGGGTATGCTTTGCGGAAAGCGGATGGAACATGGTATCCTTTTGCGGAAGCTGATATACGGTATGGTCCGGATAAAGCCGTTGGGGCGATGGCCGTGCTGACCGCGATGCTCTATGAGCGGTATAAGGCGGGGAAGTATCCTTTAGCCTTAGTTTCTATGGATAACTGTTCTCGGAACGGTGAAAAATTGCGGGAGGCTGTGCTGACCATGGCAGAGGAGTGGCAGAGGGCAGGCTTTGTTGAAGAAAGCTTTGTATTTTATGTAAGGGACGAAAAGACAGTTGCTTTTCCTTGGACTATGATTGACAAGATTACGCCGCGTCCCAGCGGGCAAATTGCCGATGACCTTGAGGGATTGGGAGTGGAAGGTATGCAGCCGGTCATTACGGAAAAGAAGACTTACATCGCCCCTTTCGTCAATGCCGAAAAACCTCAGTACCTTGTGATGGAAGACAGCTTTCCCAATGGCCGGCCTGCTTTGGAAAAAGGCTTCGGTGTTTATCTGGCTGACAGGGAAACCGTGAATCTGTCTGAACGCATGAAAGTAACTGTCTGCCTGAATCCGGTGCATACCGCCCTAGGGCCTCTGGGAGTGGTTTTGGGGTACGATTTATTTGCCCATATGTTGAATGCGGATGCAGACATGATGCAGATGGCCCGCATGGTAGCATATGATGAAGGGCTTCCTGTTGTGGCGGACCCGGGGATTCTGTCCCCACAGGAATTTTTGGATGAACTTTTTTGTGATCGGTTCCCGAATGAATATCTGGGCGACACGAACCTCCGTCTCGCCGTAGATGTATCTCAGATGGTGGGAATCCGCTTTGGGGAGACTATTAAAGCATATGCGGAAAAATACGGAGATGCATCACGTCTTACAGCCATTCCGCTGGGAATTGCCGGATGGCTCCGGTATATGTTGGCTGTGGATGATGAGGGGAACCGATATGAGCTGGCGCCGGATCCCATGAATGAGGAGATTCGGGAACGGTTCAGGGAAATCGTGGTGGGGCAGCCGGAAACCTTCACGGATCAATTGGAGGCAATTCTGTCGAATGAACGTATTTTCTTTGTCAATATGTATCAGGCAGGCTTGGGAGAAAAGATTGAAAAAATGTTTCGGGAGATGATTGCCGGATGCGGTGCCGTCAAGGCGACGGTGCAGAAATACATGAGGGAAAGATAAAAGGAAAGTAATTCCATACGGAAGCCGGTCTGCAGGATGAAAAAGTGCTTGGGAAAAACCATCCTATGGGCAACTAAAGGATGGTTTTTAGCCCAATTTATTCAACCGAAAAATTGATGATGAATTTTCTATAGTAATCCATCATTATATCATCCAAGCGTTCGGAGATTTCTTCTGTTGTATATCCCGTATAATTTTTTCTCCAGTTGCCGTAATCAAAAGTGTCGCTGTATTTTGTCATGTTGACTCTGTAGTTATTATAGTTAAATGTAATCTCTTGAGATTCATTGTCAATATTGGCCATATGGCTTTTTTTCATGCCATAAGTGGCAAACAAAATCTGGACATCCCATACAACTAAGGTATATTCGTTTATTTCCAGCTTTTCAATATCTATTCCGTATTCCTGGAAAGCCTTTAGTATATTGCAATAATAATATGTTTCGTCTGTTATGTACATTTTATAAAAAAGCTGTAAGGAATATAAATCGGTTTTTAAGTTCTCAAAGCTGCTGCTGTTTTCTTCATAATGTTTGTTAATCTGCTCAAGTATTGTATTTACTTCAATATCGTTTATGTTGTTATTAAAATAAATGTTTTCTAAATTGTCCGTGATTAAATTCAGGCTGTCGGTGACTGTGCCCATATCATCGTCTAAGTCTTCTATATTGTTGTTGGTATTGTCGATTTTCTGCTCAATTGATGCTATTTTTGCATCAAAATCATTCAGATATGGCTCTAACTGCGCTTCCAATGATGTTGATATGACAGAGGAGTCTTCCTGCTGTGCCACTAATAAATTTTTAATGCGGGTAAAAAAGCCGGAAACGGAACCGTTGCTGGCAATGAACAAAAATAAAATTGCACCTTCGGCTAAACATGCAATTGTAAGGAAAAAACCTTTTATGTATGTTTTTTTGTTTAAAAAACTGACGGCTATGCAGTATATCGCAAGAAAAATGATGATGAACATCAATTGAAAGACCGGTTTGGAAGCCCCAAAGGACAAAATGGTGGCAAATAAAGTGGCAATAATCATCAGAAAATTTTTCCAATCTTCTTTTAACATTTGTATCATTCCCCTCCGTTTGTATTTTGTGCCTAAAAATTAAGGCAGCCTGCCTGTATATGTAGGAAAACTTGCAGCAAATTGCTGATTTACAGATATTTTAATATAAATGATAAAAATAGTAAATATATTTTGGCAAAATTTTACATATTATGTCCATGCTTCTTTGCCGGTCACGGCCTAAGTCCGCCCCACCTTACAGAAATGTAATGTGGAAACGGGAAAATGTAAGCAAAAGAGATGGCAATGCCTTTACCGTTTTCCTATAATTAGGGAAGAAAGCAGAAAATGACATAGCATTAGGAGCAGGAAAGGAAGAAACAGAGATGGCGCTTTTAGAAGTTAGGAATGTTAAGAAAATATATACTGCCCGTTTTGGTTCGGTGAAAGTGCAGGCGTTGGACAATGTGAATTTCTCGGTGGAGGAAGGGGAATATGTGGCAATCATGGGGGAGTCCGGCTCGGGCAAAACTACCTTACTGAATATTTTGGCATCGCTGGATAGGGCAACCAGCGGACAGGTGCTGCTGAATGGGCGCAGCTTGGCGGAAATCCGGCAGAAGGAATTATGCGCGTTCCGCAGGGAGCATTTGGGATTTGTGTTTCAGGATTTTAATTTATTGGACAGTCTGTCCCTGCGGGACAATGTTTTCCTTCCGTTGGTGCTGGCGGGAACGCCTTATGGGGAAATGCAGAAAAGGCTGGAGCCTTTGGCGGCCAGGCTGGGCATAACGGATTTGCTGGACAAATATCCGTATGAGGTGTCCGGCGGGCAGAAACAGCGGGCGGCGGTATGCAGGGCTTTGATTACAAAGCCGGAAATCGTGCTTGCGGATGAACCCACCGGGGCATTGGACTCCAAGGCTTCCAACCGTCTGCTGAAGCTTTTTGCGGATATCAACAGGGAGGGACAGACCATTCTGATGGTGACGCACAGCATACAGGCTGCGAGCCATGCAGGGCGGGTACTCTTTATTAAGGACGGCAGCGTATTTCACCAGATTTACCGCGGTAAGCAGAAGGATGAGGAAATGTATAAAATGATATCCGACGCACTGACGGTACTGACGGCAGGCAGACAGGAAGATGTTATGGGAGAGGAGGCGGAAGCATGAAACAGGGAGAAAGAGCGGGGCGGGGAGTGAAGCTGTGGAAAATCCTTCCGGGGCTTGCGCGGAGAGGAATTATGAGCAATGGGACGGTTTATTTCCCCTACTTTGGCGCCGGTATGTTTTCCGTCTTCACTTATTTTATTTTTTCTTCCATCCTTCACAACGATATCATTAAAATACTGCCTAAAAGCGGATATGCATGGATGCTGCTGGAAATCGGCAGGGGGCTGCTGTGCATTATTCTTCTTCCTTTTTTGTTTTATGCCAATAGCTTTCTTATTAAAAGGAGGAAAAATGAAATCGGGCTGTACAGCATATTGGGGCTGGAAAAAAGGCATATCGGGATTTTATTTTTTGCAGAGACTGTTTTCACCTATGCCGTCACATTGGCCGGCGGGATTGTGAGCGGAACGGTATTGGCGAAATTACTGTTTCTTCTGCTTCTGCGGATGACAGGGCTGCCGGTGGATGTGAAGTTTGTTTTTTATCCGGAAGCCTTTGCGGAGACGGCGGTGTTTTTTTCCTGGGTGTATGCCTTTAACCTTATATATAATCTGATGCAGGTCGGGAAAGCCCGGCCGGCAGAACTTCTTTCCGGAGGGAAAAAAGGAGAAAAGGAGCCGCGCTTTCTTGGTTTTTATGCGGCAGCAGGGGGATTGGCGCTTGGCATGGGATATCGGCTGTCCATAGCCGGCAAGATGGATTCCAATATTTTCATAAATTTCTTTCTGGCCGTTTTTCTGGTCATTGTGGGAACTTATCTGCTGTTCACTTCGGGCAGCGTGGCTTTCCTTAAGGCATTGAAGAAAAGCAGAAAAATTTATTATACGCCTTCCAATTTCATAACCATATCCGGCATGCTGAAACGGATGAAGAAAAATGCGGCAAGCTTAGTAAATATCTGCATTTTTTCTACCATGGTAATCATTACTCTGATTTGCACCTCTTCGCTCTATCTGGGGCTGGACGGAATACTGAATTTCAATTATCCGTTTGATATGGATGCGTATTTTACGGAAAAGGAGTTTTCGCGGCAGGCAGTGGAAAATAAACTGAAGGAACTGGAGAGGGAATACGGACTGGAAATAAAGGAAAGGGTGGAATACAAAAGGGTTTCTTTAGGTTGTGGAAAGGAAGGAAATGCTTTCCGCACAAAGTTTGCCGAGAGAGGCCGGCAGCAGGATAATTTCCGGGTATACCTTCTTTTGGCGGAAGAGTACGGGCGGATGGAAAACCGGGTTGTGGAATTGGATGAAGATGAAGTGATTATTTATTCGCGGGCCGAGGATTTCGGTTATGAAGAAGCGTATTTTATGGGAAAAAGACTGAAAGTCAGGGAAGAGCCGGCGGAAATGAAAATAATGCCCAAGGCAGGGAAGAATGATTTGGAGGGTGGCTATGTGCTGATTGTCAGGGATTTGGAGGCAATGGAGGAATTGGTGAATCTATGGACGGCGGCCTGTGGCATAGAAGAACCGGCTGACTTCCCGGAGCCGGTGCATGCCCTGCGGGTTGATTTGGAAGGGGAAGAGGGGGCCAAAGAGAAGTTCATAGAAGAATTCGGGAATTGGTGTGAAGCACAGCCGGGATATATGCGGTTCGGCAATAATCCGGAAAACCGGAAGAGGACACAGGAGATGATGGGCGGGCTTCTGTTCATAGGCATACTGTTCAGCCTTATATTCTTTATGTGCCTGATTCTTATTATGTATTATAAACAAATATCCGAAGGGTTTGAGGATAAAGAAGGATTTGAGGTCATGAAGAAAGTCGGCATGGACGGCGATGAAATAAGGGGAACGGTTCATAAACAGATACTTCTTGTTTTCTTTCTGCCTTTGTTTGGGGCAGTGCTGCATACGGCGGCAGGGCTGTTTATGGTGGATAAGCTGTTCGGGGCAATCTATTTCTTCAATACCCGCCTGCTTGTAAGCTGTGCGGCAGGGATGGTCTTGATATTTGCGGCAATATATGGCCTGAGTTATCTGTATACGGCCAGAACTTATTATGGCATTGTAAGCGGAGAGTAGGGGGGCTGCGGCCTTGCTTAATGGCATTGGCTCACGGAGACGAATATTCGGCTGGCCGTGGCCGGTAACCTGCTTTGCCATGCACTGATATTTCATACGGAAATCAATTTCAGGTTCTTCCTTGTCAGCCCCACAGCCCTGTGCTATACTTGAAAATAGGCAGTTTTATCGGTGTTATTGCGGGACGGCCGGAATGAAGGGAAAACGGTATGAGGCATATGTATAAAGTGGCGATTATCATAGGTATTTTATGCATTTTATATTTTCTGGCAATATTGGCCATAGGAAATTACGGTACGAACTTTTTCTTTATATGGCTGTTTGCGGGCTTGGCCTTGGCTGTATGGGGCATATGCGGGCAGAAAGGGATTCTGATTCCGCGGCTGCCTATATGGTTCCGGAGGATATGCCTTCTTCTCTGCTGCATGGGATGTCTTTTGTTTGCGGCGGTGGAGGGATGTATCATAAGCGGGTTTTCGGCCAAAGGGACGGAGGGTTTGGACTACATTATTGTGCTGGGGGCACAGATGAAGGCTCATGGCCCAAGCCGGGTGCTGCAGATGCGGCTGGATAAAGCATATGATTATCTGACGGAAAATCCTGACACGGTTGTCATTGTTTCGGGCGGGCAGGGTCCTGACGAGCATGTCAGCGAAGCGCAGGGGATGTATGATTATCTGGTGGAAAAAGGGATTGCGGCGGAACGTATCCTGATGGAAGACCAATCTCGCAATACCAGCCAGAACATCGGTTTCAGCAGTGCGCTGCTGGATAAGGAAAACAGTTCCGTGGGGATTGTGACCAATAATTTCCATATCTTCAGGGCGACCCGGATTGCCAAAAAGAGTGGGTATCTTCATGTGTGCGGGATTGCCGCCCCTTCGGAACTTTCCATGCAGGGCAATAATATGCTGCGGGAATTTATGGGTGTAATGAAGGATTTCTTTGTAGGAAACATATAAGGATTTCCATGTGCCGCCGTTTTTGAAAATCCGGATGAAATCATCTTTCCGGAAGCGGAATGTGGCATAACTTAATGACATTGGCATTTACGGATAAGGAGGAGGGTGCATATGAAAGCAGCGGAGCAGCTGAAAAAGATGATTGAGGAGAGCGGCAACATTGTATTTTTCGGAGGGGCAGGGGTGTCTACGGAAAGCGGGATACCGGATTTCAGAAGCGTGGACGGTCTGTACCACCAGAAATATGATTATCCGCCGGAGACGATTTTAAGCCATACGTTTTACAGACAGCGGCCGGAGGAGTTTTACCGTTTTTACCGGGATAAGCTGATTGGGTTTGATGCGCAGCCCAATGCCGCCCATAAGAA
The DNA here is from genome assembly GCA_910579645.1 of uncultured Lachnospiraceae bacterium. GTDB lineage: Bacteria > Bacillota > Clostridia > Lachnospirales > Lachnospiraceae > Kineothrix. The sequence goes on from CAJTVK010000006.1 coordinate 11,460, forward strand.
GCTGGCGCAATGGGAGGAAGAGGGCAGGCTGAAAGCGGTCATTACACAGAACATTGACGGCCTGCATCAGGCGGCGGGCAGTAAAAAAGTGTTGGAACTGCACGGCTCGACGCTGCGCAACTACTGTGAGGACTGCGGGAAATTTTTTGACATAGAGTATATCCGGGAGTCGGAGGGCGTGCCGGTCTGTGATGCCTGCGGAGGCCCCGTTAAGCCGGATGTGGTATTGTATGAGGAAGGATTGGATCAGAAGATTCTTTCCGAGGCGGTCAGTTTCATTAAGAACGCCGATGTGCTCATAGTGGGAGGCACCTCCTTGGTGGTGTATCCGGCGGCAGGGCTGATTGATTATTATAGCGGGCATAAACTGGTATTGGTGAATAAAACTTCCACGGCCAGGGACGGAATGGCGGATTTGGTAGTCCAGGGAGCCATTGGGGAGATTTTCAGCCAACTATAAGGAAGTGTTGGGAATTAATTTTGCAGCAGTGCGGCATTTGCCGGTTCGGATTTCAAAGAGCCGGTAAACGGCAAGGGGGCAGACAGGCATGGACATACAGGTAGGCAATATACTGCGGCTGAAAAAGCAGCATCCCTGCGGGAGCAAAGAGTGGGAAGTGCTGAGGAGCGGGGCGGATTTCCGCCTAAGATGCATGGGGTGCGGACATCAGATTATGATAGCCCGCAGGGCGTTAGAAAAAAATGTAAAAGAAATCAGGCAAAAACCTTGAAAATATCATACTCTTATGCTATGATATTAACTTGTGATATATTTTAAATTTCCTTGCTCCCGGTCAGACGGGGGCCAGAGACCAAAAGGAGGTAAGCACATGAACAAGTATGAATTAGCCGTTGTTGTCAGTGCAAAAATCGAAGACGAAGAAAGAGCGGCAGTGATTGAGAAATGCAAAGCTCTTATCGAAAGATTTGGTGGACAGGTTACGGAAGTTGATGAATGGGGTAAGAAGAGACTGGCTTACGAAATTCAGAAAATGAAAGAAGCCTTTTACTATTTCATCCGCTTCGATGCTGAGAGCACTGTTCCGGTCGAAATTGAAAGCAGAGTTCGTATCATGGACAATGTGATCAGATATTTGTGCGTAAGGCAGGACGAGGCATAAAAGACAGGAGAATGTATGAATAAAGTAATACTTATGGGACGTTTGACGAGGGATCCTGAGGTGAGATATTCCCAAGGGGAGAACTCTATGGCAATTGCCAGATATACACTTGCGGTAGACCGTCGGTTTGCCAGAAACGGCGACGATGCCACGGCTGACTTCATAAGCTGTGTGGCATTCGGGAAAAGCGGTGAGTTTGCGGAGCGTTATCTGCGCAAGGGAATAAAGATAGCAGTGACCGGACGTATCCAGACAGGCAGCTATACTAATAGGGATGGCGTGAAAGTATATACTACGGAAGTGGTCGTGGAAGACCAGGAATTTGCGGAGAGTAAGAACAGTTCCGGCGGAGACGGGGGTTTTGCCGGCAGCAATAGTTACTCCGGCGGCGGAAGGCCTGCGCCTATGGCGGCCGGCGACGGTTTCATGAACATTCCGGACGGCATAGACGAGGAATTGCCATTTAACTGATAATGAATGTAAGATAGGAGGCATAAATTATGGCTTACAATAAAGCAGAGAAGTCAGATTCTCCGATGAGAAGAAAAGGCGGCATGCGCAGAAGGAAAAAAGTCTGTGTATTTTGCGGGAAAGATAATGTAATTGATTATAAAGATGTAAATAAACTGAAAAGATATGTGTCGGAGAGAGGGAAAATCCTTCCCAGAAGGATTACCGGGAACTGCGCAAAGCATCAGAGAGCGCTTACGGTTGCCATTAAGAGAGCACGCCATTTGTCTTTGATGCCTTATGTACAGGATTGATTCCCACGGGCAAAGAGCCAGGCAGCCGCGCCTGTGCGGATATTTGGCGGTTGACGTGAGGGCTGCTGGCTTTCTTTATCGGCAGTATATTTTATAGCGGATTATCAATGGAACTGCCCTGCTGAATCTCAGCGGGCAGTTCTTTTTCCGTGAATACGGGCCAGACACGCTCTAATCTTGAAACTCGCTTTCTTCCAGTTCCTTAAGGTCTTTGATGCGTCTCACTCCGTCCAGCCGTTCAATCAGTTCTCTGATTTTCGCCGTATCCGCATCCAGTCGGACGGCTACACGGTAGTTGGAGGAATCCTGCAGAGGATTTTCGGAAAATGAGTCCCACATTTCTTCCGGCAGGCATTCGGCGCGGAAGGTTTCCCAGGCTTCGTCGCCGCTTATGAAACGGACGGAAGACACGCCGGGAATAGTGAGCAGTTCTTCTCCGATGGCAGCTATTCTTTCGCTGCTGATGCCGTAATCGAAAAAAACGGCCAGATTTTTTGTCCGGTAAAGATGGTAGGCGGCATAAGAGGTGGTGCCTATTGCCATGGTGAATGTGAGCAGCAGGGCGGCCGCGATCAATTTGGAATGCCGGAAAAGGAATTTCCGGCTGTGTGCGGCATTTTTACAGCCTTCCAGCAGTTCACCGGCCATTCCGTCAGGCATGGTGACTGCCTGCACTGCATCACGAAAGTCTTTTTCCGCTGTGGTGTCCCGATAGATTTCATTATTCAAATTGTCCATATAATTCCTCGCTTTCTGTCAATTGCTTCCTCAATGCGTCCCTTCCGCGCTGCAGCCTTTTTTTCACGGCACTTTCCGTCAGGCCGGCAATACGGGCGATTTCTTTAATCCCGTAGCCTTCCACATAATGCAGCAGCAGGACGGTCTTCCATTTTTCGGGAAGGGCAATGATTTCCTTCAGAAGGGTTTTCTGTTCGGAAACGGCACATATGTTTTCCAGTGACTCTAAGTCTGCATAAGCATGGCGGCGGCTGAAACGTAAATAATCTTTGCACAGATTGGCAGTCACTTTCAGGAGCCATGCTTTTTCATGGCCGGAATCATGGAAGTCCGGAGCTTTTTCCATATACTTAATGAATGTTTCCTGCAGCACATCCTGCACATCGTGGGGATTGCCAAGGAGCACATATGCAGTACGGTAAAGCAGATTGCCGTAAGTTTTTATAGCATTTTCGGTTTGGCGTTCTTTCTGGGGAGTCACATTTGATATCTCCTTTCCTATACTGTTTGATTTTACTATTTGATTTGCCAATGGCAGGCCTGTTTCACCATTGCCTGCAGCGTTTTTAGGAACCAACTTTCCCGGGATTTCATATGGTTCTATTATATACACGTTTTTTGTCATGACAAAGTGACAAAAAAAGCATCGGCTTATTTAATATTTTTTATGAAAAAAAGGCGGAAGCGGAAAGAAAATGTCGAAAAGGGCTGAAAATGAATGTATAATGTTGTGGAACTTCATGAAAAAAAATGATATACTATAGGCAGTGTATTTTTTAACACTAGTGAACTGATGAGAGAATACAGAGGTTAAAGTATGAAGAACAGCATTAAACTAAAAGGCAGGTTAAAAAATTATCTGCAGACATCCATTTATCTGGGGGTTCTGCTTGTACTGGTGAATCTAGGCATATATGTGATTGATTACAGAGCCGGCCTTATCCTGACATGTTTCGTGGTTTTGTATTTTGCCATTGTGGTATCGCTTTTATTATATAATAAACCGATTATCATGAATGAACTGATTAGCTTCGCCACGCAGTACGGGCAGATTCAGCGGAGGCTGCTGCGGGATTTGGATCTTCCCCATGCGTTGCTGGACGAGGCGGGGAAAATCATATGGACAAATATTGCATTTGAAAGAGCCGTACATAAAGAGAAAGGGTATCGGAAGTCTATCACATCGCTTTTCCCGGCAATTACCAAGGAGAAGCTGCCCGGGGATGTGGATGAAGTGGAACTGAGCGTTGCCTTTGAAGATAATGATTATGTAGCCAAGATGAAAAAAATATCTTTGAAAGAAATGGCACTGAACAGTGATATCATTGAGGACAAGGATTATGACGGTTATTTGATTGCTTTGTATCTGTTTGACGAGACCGCTCTTAAAATAGCCCTTCAGGAGGTGGACGATCAGAGTTTGGCGGTTGGGATGATATATATTGACAATTACGAAGAGGCTCTTGACAGCGTGGAGGATGTCCGGCGTTCCCTGCTGATTGCCCTCATTGAACGTAAAGTGAATAAATATATTGCCGGGATGGACGGTATCTGCAAAAAGATAGAGAAAGATAAGTTCCTTGTCATTATGAGGAAAAAAGCCATCGCTTCCCTGCAGGAGAGCCGGTTCGACCTGCTGGAAGATGTTAAGACGGTCAATATAGGGAACGAAATGGCAGTTACCATCAGCATAGGGATTGGGTTGGACGGGCTGTCGTATGCGCAGAATTATGAGTTTGCCAGAAATGCCATTGATTTGGCTCTTGGCAGGGGCGGCGACCAAGCGGTAGTAAAAACGCCCCACAATACGGTTTATTATGGCGGGAAGAGCCAACAGGTAGAGAAAAACACACGGGTTAAGGCAAGGGTAAAGGCGCATGCGCTGAAGGAGATTATTTCCGTAAAGGACAAAGTGATTGTCATGGGGCACCGGAATGCGGATATTGACAGTTTCGGCGCGGCGGTAGGCATTGCACGGATTGCGTCTACCATGGAACGGAAGGTTCATATCGTGCTGAGCGACCCGCCGGCCACCCTGCATCCTTTCGTGGAGATGTTCCGGGGGAATCCGGATTATGAGGAAGACTTGATTATCAACAGCCAGCAGGCCGTGGAGATGGTGGGAAATAATGCGGTCTTGGTGGTGGTGGATGTAAATAAGCCCAGCATTACCGACTGCCCGGAATTATTGCGGCTGTGTAAGTCTATTGTAGTGTTTGACCATCACAGGCAGGGCACGGAAGTGATTGAGAATGCAACGCTTTCCTATGTGGAAGCATATGCTTCTTCCACTTGTGAGATGATATCGGAGATACTGCAGTATATCGGGGAAAATATTAAGATTAAAACAATAGAGGCAGACTGCATGTACTCCGGAATTATGATAGATACCAATAACTTTATGACAAAAACCGGCGTACGGACCTTTGAGGCTGCGGCTTTCTTAAGGCGTAACGGGGCAGATGTCACTAGGGTCCGCAAGCTGTTTCGGGAGGAAGCGGCAGAGTATAAGGCCAAGGCGGATGCCGTCAGCCAGGCGGAGATTTACCGCAATGCGTATGCCATTTCCATATGTACCAGCGAGGATATCCAAAGCCCTACAGTGGTAGGCGCACAGGCGGCAAACGAACTGCTGAATATAAAAGGGGTGAAAGCAAGCTTTATTCTGACGGAGTATCAGAACCTGATTTATGTCAGTGCCCGTTCCATTGACGAAGTGAACGTACAGCTTGTCATGGAACGGCTGGGCGGCGGCGGGCATATGAATACTGCGGGCTGCCAGATGTCGGATACTTCACTGGCAGAGGGCATCGGCATCATTAAGCGGACTTTGGATACGATGATAGGAGAAGGGGAAATCTGAGCCGGCATCGGCAGGACTTAGGAAGCGGATTTCCCACACGAAACGACGATGGATTCGACACGGGAATTAGATTAGGTCACAAAATTACAATTGATATATTATGGAAAAGACGGCGAGAGAAAGGCAGGAGAGACAGGATGAAAGTAATATTGCTGGAAGATGTGAAGAACCTTGGAAAAAAGGGTGAAGTAGTGAAGGTGAGCGACGGATATGCAAGGAATTTCGTGATACCGAAGAAACTGGGCGTGGAAGCCAACGGAAAGAATATGAATGACCTGAAACTACAGAAAGCCAATGAGGAGAGGATAGCGAAAGAACTGCTGGAGGCAGCGGAGAAATTTGCGGCCGAGATGGAGACGAAGGAAGTAGTGGTTTCGATAAAGTCGGGAGAGGGGGGCCGGACATTCGGTTCCGTATCCTCAAAGGAAATTGCGGAGGCGGCAAAGGCGCAGTGCGGCATGGAAATCGACAAGAAAAAAATCCAGCTTCCGGAAGCGATTAAGAGCCTGGGCGCATATGAAGTATCGGTGAAGCTGCATCCGAAGGTAATGGGCAAGCTGAAGGTGAAGGTGCAGGAAGCAAAGTAGGGACAGTAAGGCGGAGATAAGACGTGGCGGAAATGGAAGAAACGCTGCTCAAACGGATATTGCCGCATAGCATAGAAGCGGAACAGTCCGTCATCGGGGCAATGATTATGGATCGGGAGGCCATAACGGTAGCTTCGGAGATTGTGACGGCGGAAGACTTTTACAGCAAGCAGTGCGGTGTTCTGTTTGAGGCAATGGTGGAGTTGAATGATGAGAGTAAGCCGGTGGATATGGTCACTCTGCAGGATCGGCTGAAAGAAAAGGATGTGCCTCCGGAAGTGAGCAGCCTGGAATTTATCAGGGATCTTATTACTGCGGTACCTACTTCGGCGAATATTAAGTATTATGCCAATATAGTGGCGGATAAGGCCGTGCTTCGGCGGCTGATAAAGCTGAACGAAGAAATCGCCAATACATGTTATGTAGGCAGAGAGAGCCTGGATGCAATATTGGAAGATACCGAAAAGCGTGTTTTTAATTTGGTGCAGCGGCGGAATACGGGAGAATTCGTGCCAATCCGGCAGATTGTCATGAACGCCATGGATCAAATAGAGAAAGCATCAAAAAACAAAGGGAATGTAACGGGAATAGCAACAGGCTTCATTGACTTGGATTACCGGACGGCGGGCATGCAGCCTTCGGATTTGGTATTGATTGCAGCAAGGCCTTCCATGGGGAAAACGGCATTTGTATTGAACATAGCGCAGCATGTGGCATTTAAGATGAATCAGACAGTTGCCATATTCAGCTTGGAAATGTCCAAAGAGCAGCTTGTAAACCGCTTATTTTCCTTGGAATCCAAAGTAGACGCCCAAAAGCTGCGGACGGGGAATCTGTCGGATAATGATTGGGAGAAACTGATTGAGACGGCGGGTGTCATCGGAAAGTCCAATTTGATTATAGACGATACGCCGGGCATAAGCATTTCGGAATTGCGGTCCAAGTGCCGAAAGTATAAATTGGAACACGGTTTAAAAATGATAATTATTGACTATTTGCAGCTGATGTCCGGCAGCGGCAGGGGCAATGATTCCAGACAGCAGGAAATTTCCGATATTTCCCGTTCTTTAAAGGCACTGGCGAGGGAACTGGCCGTGCCGGTGCTGGCTTTGTCACAGCTGAGCCGGGCAGTGGAGCAGCGTCCGGATCATAGGCCGATGCTTTCGGATCTCAGGGAATCGGGAGCCATAGAGCAGGATGCCGATGTGGTAATGTTTATATATCGTGACGATTACTATAACAAAGATACGGAGAAAAAGGGAATTGCGGAAATCATCGTGGCAAAACAGAGAAACGGCCCGATTGGGACGATAGAACTGGTATGGCTGCCGGAGTATACAAAGTTTGCCAATATGCAGAAATAATATAATTGTATAATAGTAAGAAACGGAAGAGGACAAGCGTAAGAAGCTGTCCTCTTTTTACATATGCAACATACAAAATAAGACACAAATCGACACAGTACGACAGGAAAGAGAGGAGAAAGAGGAATGGAACAGACACGTTATTTAATTTCGGATGCGGCAAAGAAAGTGGAGGTAGAGTCCCATGTGCTCCGTTATTGGGAGGAAGAACTGGAAATACCTATCAAGCGGAACGAGTTAGGGCATCGTTACTATACGCAGGAGGATGTGGACCGCTTTCGGGAAATAAAGAACTTGAAAGAGCAGGGGCTTCAGTTAAAGGCGATACGGATGATTCTGCGTGACGGCAAACTGGAGCGGTGGGAAGAAAAGGCAGCGGCAGAACGTGCGGCAAGGATGCAGCAGGAAAGCGGAGGCGGAGAAAGCGTCATAGGTCAGGGAAGCCCGGAAGAGGGACAGAATATGGAAAGGAAGCCGGTCAGCGGCACAATGGCCATGCCTAATAGGGCGGCGGACGGGCATATAGTTAGTGAGCAGGAGAGGCATATGATAGAAATTATCAGGAAACGGGATATTGCGGAGGTAAGGGACGAGAGCCGGGAAGAGAAAAATGCCAGGCTGCAGTTCCTGCTGCAGCATATGATTGCAGAAGCGGTGCGGGAAAATAACAGAGAACTTTGTGAGGATATTAAGCAATGCGTGCTGAAGGAAATGGACTATCAGTTCCGTATGCAGGATGAAAAATCACAGGTACGGGACGATGAACGCAGGAAACAGGAGGAAGAGCATTATAAAGCCTTGGACGAACTGATAAGGAGTTACAGCAGCAGAAAGGGGAAAAAGAGAGAAAAGGAAGAGAAGAAGAAAACGGTGCGTTTCGGACTGAAGAAAAAGCCTTCCATCATATGATGGAAGGCTTTTATCTCTCTTATTCCTCAGAAATAGCACCTGTAGGACACTGTCCTGCACAGGAACCACAGTTGATGCATGTATTTGCATCAATCTCAAATTTGCCATCTCCCATGCTGATTGCGCCCACAGGACACTGGCTCTCGCATGCGCCGCATGCTACACAGGAATCGCTGATTACGTATGCCATTGTAATACCCTCCTTCTATAGTCCTTATATTTGTTATCTAACTTCGTATTTATTCTAATATAAATTGCGGATAAATACAAGTGAAACCTTTATAAAACGCGGAAATCAATTTTGGGTTTTCTGACTGTGCAGCTGCCGGAACTAGTACTCCGTTCAGACAGGCAGCCGGCCTGTAAAAACCATTGATTTTTCAGACGCGCTCTAAGCCGCTAAAGAACAGCGGCTAAGTACCGGCGTTTTCTGCACGGCGTTTTTTGATGCCGTCTAAGATAACTTTTTTCTTTTCAATGACTTTGTTCTTGTCCATGGCGGGAACGCCGGCAAGTTTGTAGGTCATGCCAAGTTTCTCATATTTTGTTTCGCCCATGGTGTGATAGGGGAGCACGTCCAAGGCTTTTAGGTTTTCGAACTGGCCGATGAAATACCCTAGGTCATAAAGGTATTTGTCGTCGTCTGTGATGCCCGGGACGACAACGTGCCGTATCCACATGTCCACATGCTTTTCGTTCAAATATGCGGCAAAGGCAAGGATGCCGTCGTTAGGCTGGGCAGTGAGTTCTTTGTGTTTCTCAGGGTCAATATGTTTGATGTCCAGCATGACGAGGTCGGTCAGCGTCATTAAGTGGTCCAGTTTCTTGATCCATTCCGTATTTTGGGGCTTGAAAGCTATGCCCGAACTGTCAATGCAGGTGTGTACGCCCTCTTTTTTGGCAATGGTAAACAGGTCGATGAGAAAATCTACCTGCATCAGAGGCTCTCCTCCCGTTACGGTTATGCCGCCTTTTGTATAGAATGCTGCGTTTCTTCTGTACTGCTCAAATATTTCTTCCGGTTCCATAAGAGTGCCGCCGTCCATGGGCCATGTATCGGGGTTGTGGCAGTAAGCGCAGCGCATGGGACAGCCTTGCACAAAAACGACAAAACGGGTACCTGGACCGTCAACTGTGCCAAAAGATTCTAATGAGTGGATTCTTCCTTGCATAATGATAATCTCCTTTCGGATATTCTTTTTATAGTATAGCAGAATGGAGGAAAAAAGCAACTGCCGCGAGGGTAAAGACTGCTTAAGGAACGGGTGCTTTAATTTCAAAAAGAACCTTGGGAAAATCCCAAGGTTCTTTTCCTCACCCGAAAACTCTTCCGTCGTGTAAGGCTTTAGATTGCCTCATGGAAAGTACGGGAAATAACGTCTGCCTGCTGTTCCGGTGTCAGCTTAATGAAGTTAACGGCATATCCGGATACACGGATGGTCAGCTGAGGATAATTCTCAGGATGTTTCTGAGCATCCAGAAGGGTATCCCTGTTCAAAACGTTCACATTGAGGTGATGGCCGCCTTTTGTTGCATATCCATCCAATAAATTTACAAGGTTATCAACCTGTGCGTTATTTGTTGCCATTTTAGTTTCCTCCTTTATTCATAGACGGTTCATGATGAACAGATATCATGTCTTACATCAATGCCGCTTATAAAATGCGGTCACTGATAGTCATCCAAGCCCTGCTCCAAAGTGGGAACACTGCATGCCAACGGGGTTCTGGAGCAGTCTGTGCAACCCATTGTCTGAACATTCTTGGATTCTTCCATGGAACTGTCCGTATCCACGTTCACATGACCTACACCCTGCATCATGCCGGCATCCAACATCTTAACGAGATCATCAACCATTTTTTTGTCATCCATATGAAACCCTCGTTTTCATTTTATTCCCGCAGACAATGAGCCAAGCAGCCGCATTTGTGCGGATATTTGGTGACTGCCGCGGAGGCAATCCTCATCTGCTTGCCGCGGGGCCAATCCCCCTCTGCCTGCAGCGGGGGATTGACTTTTAAATGCAATGTCACAATTAGTTATTTAAATCAAGTTCAATGTCACCTGCAAATACCTGATCCTCTTTGCCAAGTGCGCCAGGAATGATGGTGAAGGTATTGGAGATACCGTCCTGTGCATCTTTGAAAGGAAGCTTGGATACGGAAGACAGGGAAGCTACTGCACCGTGAGTATCACGCCCGTGCATCGGGTTAGCACCCGGTGCAAAAGGCTGGCCTTTCTTACGTCCGTCAGGTGTGTTTCCGGTAGCCTTACCATAGGTTACATTGGAAGTAATGGTAAGGATGGAAGTGGTAGGAATACCGTTTCTGTAGGTGTGGTGCCTTCTGATGGCAGTCATGAATTTGTGTACGATTTCCTGTGCAATCGTATCCACGCGGTCATCATCGTTACCGTATTTCGGGAATTCACCGGTTGTCTTGAAGTCAACGATTACGCCGTCTTCGTCCCTTACAACTTCAACTTTAGCATATTTGATTGCGGATAAAGAGTCGGCTACGATGGAAAGGCCTGCAACACCCGTTGCGAAGTATCTCTTAACATCTCTGTCGTGAAGCGCCATCTCGGCTCTCTCATAGCAATATTTGTCATGCATATAGTGGATGATGTTCAAGGTATTGACATATACGTCAGCCTGCCATTCCATCATATCCATGAATTTAGCGTAAACATCGTCATAATCAAGAACATCACCGGTTACGGCACGGTATTTCGGCCCAACCTGTTTCTTTGTTACTTCGTCCACACCGCCGTTCAAAGCGTAGAGCAGACATTTTGCAAGGTTAGCACGAGCTCCGAAGAACTGCATTTCTTTACCGATTACCATGGAGGATACGCAGCATGCGATACCGTAGTCGTCGCCGTGTGTCACTCTCATAAGGTCGTCGTTTTCGTACTGGATGGAAGAAGTCTGGATGGACATCTTCGCACAATATCTCTTCCAGTTTTCAGGAAGCCTTGTGGACCAGAGTACTGTCAGGTTCGGTTCCGGAGAAGGGCCAAGGTTGGTCAGTGTGTGCAGGTAACGGAAAGAAGTCTTTGTTACCATCGGGCGTCCGTCCACGCCGACACCGCCGAGGGATTCTGTTACCCAAACCGGGTCGCCTGCGAAAATCTGGTTGTATTCAGGAGTACGTGCAAATTTAATGCATCTTAATTTCATGATGAAGTGGTCAACGAATTCCTGAATCTGTTCTTCCGTGAAGGTTCCGTTCGCCAAATCTCTTTCTGCGTAGCAGTCAATGAAAGTAGAAGTACGTCCAAGTGACATAGCCGCGCCGTTCTGCTCTTTTACGGAGCAAAGATATCCGAAGTAGGTAGCCTGAATGGCTTCCTGTACGTTGGTTGCAGGTTTGGAAATATCGCATCCGTAAGAAGCGGCCATTTCCTTCATCATCTTAAGGGCAACCATCTGCTCGGAAAGTTCTTCACGGAGACGGATTACTTCATCAGTCATAACGCGTCCTGTGGAATCTTTCTGTGCCTGTTTGTCCTGAATCAGGTAATCGATGCCGTACAGGGCAACACGTCTGTAGTCGCCGATGATACGTCCGCGTCCGTAAGCATCCGGAAGGCCTGTGATGATATGGGAAGAACGGCATGCTCTCATTTCCTGGTTGTAAGCGTCAAAGCAGCCTGCATTGTGAGTCTTTCTGTGTGTGGAGAAGAACTCGCTGATTTCAGGGTCTACTTCATAGCCGTTATCGGAGCAGGCTTTTTCTGCCATACGGATACCGCCGTAAGGCTGCAGGGAACGTTTGAAAGGTTTGTCTGTCTGGAAACCTACGATAGTTTCTTTGTCTTTGTCAAGGTAGCCAGGACCATGGGAAGTAATTGTGGAAACAACTTTCGTGTCCATGTCAAGGACACCGCCTGCTTCACGCTCTTTCTTCTGTAAATCAAGTACCATGCCCCATAAGTCTTTTGTGTTCTGTGTAGCTTCGGCTAAAAAGGATTCGTCCCCGTCGTAAGGATGATAATTTTTCTGGATGAAGTCACGGACGTTAACTTCATTTTCCCATTTGCCGCCTACAAAATCTTTCCATTCTGGTCTCATTTTGAAAAGCCTCCTGTTTTTATAATATGATTGTTAATAAAGCACTAACCTTGTATACTCATTATAATTGAAAAACAGCCGGAACGTCAAGCGACGAAGTGTACTTTTTTCTGTACATACGGTATGTTTTTTGCATTTATTTTATGAATTTTTTGTGAAAATTATTAAGAAATCGGAATAGGTTGAAAGAATGCGGAGAAAGTATTATACTAATGGTGTTTACACTAATTTTTACTGCAAAATAGAGACGGGCATATGGGAACGGCATTTGCGGGACGGATGCCCGTAACTGACAAAAAGGAGGATATTATCATGGCAGATATTACGAAAAATACCACAATCGGTGAGGCATTGAGCATAAACCCGAACATTGCCCCGGTGCTTATGGAGATTGGCATGCATTGCCTCGGATGCCCTTCCGCACAGGGAGAGACTCTGGAAGAAGCGGCAATGGTGCATGGGATTGACGCGGAAACGCTGATGCAGAAGATTGCGGCTGTATAGAATGACGAATGCCGTGGGGGCTCTATGCCGTTGCCTGCAGCGGGGCTGCCGGCTTGCCATGTGCCGTAAAGTGTAGAGTGTAGAGTCAGAAGCATAAAAAATAAGAAGCGGATATCAATCATCGTGATTAATATCCGCTTCTAAACTATGCTGTCCACTGGCCTATACCTCCTGTTCTTGGATTTTCGATATTCACTTTTCCTTTCATATCCTTTCCACTTCTTATCTGTACTGCCGTACTGTAACGGGTGATAAATTCCTTGATTATTTATCAGCTCCTGCTCGTTACTTTTCTTTGTGTACTTGAATATATTTCTTTTGGTTTTGGCTTAAGTTTTCGGTGGTCCGTACCTCGCTTTCTTTTATATTTTGTTGCATCTATGTGAACTTTTTGTTTATGAATTCATTATAGCGGCATAAAAGCAATTTGTCAATATATTTCTTGAAAAAAAATTAATTTTCCAAATACAAATAAGAAGAGCATGAATAATCTGATATCTTCATGCCGATTTTTGCAGATGCCGTGAAATTGCTAATGGTTATACGGTCCATTATGAACGGAATGACATTGGGGTGGTTATACCTCACAAAATCGTGCAAATTCCATATATTAAATAAAAGCAGAAAGCCCGGAGGCCGTGCCCGGCCGGGCTGCTGCGGAAAGCAGGAGTATTGTATATGGAAGAAAAAAGGAAGGCGCTGTCCAATGGCTGCAGCTTTTCAGGCATAAAACCTGTTATGGCTGACCTTCCCTATCCGCCCATTGAGGTGAGAGGGGAAAACCAGGCATATGCGAATCTGCTCAGCCTTGACTATTGCGGGTCTGTATCGGAACTGTCGGCAATTGCACAGTATATCAATAATGAAAACCGGTTATCTTGTGAAAGATGTCCTTTGGCAAAGACTTTGCTGGGAATTGCCATGGCAGAGATGATGCATCTGCAGAAACTGGGGGAACTGATTGTGCTGTTGGGCGGAGATATTGATTTTGCGGCAAGGAACAATAACGGGCGGCAGAAAATGTGGACGCCGGAATATCTGAACCTGCCGGAGCAGGCAAAGAAGATGATATGGGCCGATATCGAGGCGGAACGGGCAGCCATCAGCCAGTATAAGATGCATATGGGCATGATAAGGGACGACTGCGTGAATGCTGTCCTGAGAAGGATTATATTGGATGAGGAATATCATATTATGATATTGCAGGCATTGTTTGAAGGTGTCTGAAAAACGGCTGTATCGGGAAAGCAAAAACAGGAGGCTGTTTGTCTCGGCCTCCTGTTTTTGTTATCCGCTATCGTAATTCTTATGCCGTTATCCCGAGATGGAAGGAAGGTTGCCGAGGTTGTTGTTCTCCGAATCGTCCGGCAGGGATTTCAGGTATTCCGTATCCTTCCTGTGAGCGATGCCCACGCCTTTTATTTCGCCTTCTTTGGCCAGGCTGACACCCTTTTCCTTGGAAACGGTGGAGCCGTCGGAAAGCTGGTAGCCGGTAATGCGCCCGCTGCTTTTCACAAGGCCGACAATTTCCTTGGCATCGCTTTTGGGCTGCGGAATATCATCCAAAGTATTGCGGGCAAGGGCTTCGCCTAACGTATCTTTATTTATATCTTTCATTTTTGCTTATGCTCCTTTCCTATCCTGTGCCGGTCCCGCGTCTGCGGCGGATTGGCACATCGCTTATAGTTTGTGCCGTCGGATGAAATATATGCATGGGCACATTTTGTAAGAATTCGGTAAGGAACTGTTGAAAATAAAAAACAGTACACGCTGAAACAAAGCCCGATTATGGACGGCCGTCCCTTAAGGATGAAATATGCGGTTGGTCTCATAGACCGGTTCACAGGTCAACCGCATGCCCAATTTGCGGAATATATTTTCGTCTACGGTGGATAAGATTACCGTGGAATGCACTTCGCAGTCTTTCAGTTTCGGCAGCTGGGAAAGGGCAAGCCGTGCGGTTTCGTCGGCTGCGGCGCTGGTGGACAGCGCAATCAGTATTTCGTCCGTATGCAGCCGGGGATTACGGCTGCCCAGATAGTCTGTCTTGAGAGTCTGTATAGGCTCAATGGCGGCAGGCGATATTAAATGCCTGGTATGGTCTATATGAGCCAAAGTTTTCAAGGCATTGAGCAGTGCCGCTGCCGAAGTGCCTAAAAGAGCAGAGGTCTTCCCGGTAATAATCTGTCCGTCGGGCAGCTGGATGGCAGCGGCCGGATGACCGGTGTTTTCCTGGCGCATCATAGCGGCGGGAATGACTTTGCGGTCTTCGGTGGCTATGCCGGCCTGCTTCATGAGAAGTTCCAGCTTGTATACGGTTTCTTTGGCACCCAGCCGGTCCTTTTTCTGTTCGTAACGGGCTTGGCAGTAACGGCGTATGATTTCCTGCTGGGAAGCTTCCCGGCATATTTCGTCGTCAATAATGCAGTTTCCCGCCATGTTGACGCCCATATCCGTGGGTGATTTATAAGGATTTCCGCCAAGGATATGCTCAAACATGGAATTCAGCACAGGAAAGATTTCCACATCCCGGTTGTAGTTTATCGTAGTTTCGCCATAGGCTTCCAGATGGAAAGGGTCTATCATGTTTACATCGTTTAAGTCGGCAGTGGCTGCTTCATACGCTACGTTCACCGGATGCCTGAGCGGCAGGTTCCAGACCGGGAAGGTCTCGAATTTGGCATAGCCTGCTTTGATGCCGCGTTTATGCTCATGGTAAAGCTGGGAAAGACAGGTGGCCATTTTCCCGCTGCCCGGGCCGGGAGCCGTAATGACTACCAGAGGCTTGGAGGTTTCTATGTAATCATTTTTTCCGTAGCCTTCTTCGCTGACAATGTGGCTGATGTTGCCCGGATAGCCCTCAATCACATAATGCAGGTAAGATTTAATGCCTAAGTGAGAAAGCCGTTCACGGAAGTGATCCGCGGCGGGCTGTCCGGTGTACCGGGTAATGACTACGCTTCCTACATACAGTTCAATGGAACGGAAAGCGTCAATCAGCCGCAGCACGTCCAAGTCGTAGGTAATGCCCAAGTCCCCGCGCACTTTATTCTTTTCGATGGCATCGGCACTGATAACGATAACGATTTCGGCCTGCTCTTTTAGCTGAAGCAGCATTTTCAGCTTGCTGTCAGGCTGAAAGCCGGGAAGGACCCGGGAGGCGTGATTATCGTCAAACAGCTTTCCGCCAAATTCCAAATATAGTTTATTGCCGAATTGGGCAATCCGTTGGCGAATATGTTCCGACTGCATTTTTAAATATTTATTGTTGTCAAATCCTATCTTCATTCAAGTTTTCCTATCTCTGCTGTTTCACTGTCTGTTTCGGTATTTTTCCTGCTTTGTTCTCTTTCGCCGCGGCTACAAAGCCTTTGAAAAGGGGATGAGGCCTGTTGGGCCTGGACTTTAACTCCGGGTGAGCCTGTGTGGCCAGGAAAAAGGGGTGTTCCGGCAGTTCACACATTTCCACGATATGCTTATCGGGAGAAAAGCCGGATAATTTCATGCCGTGCCGGGTAAGCGCGGCACGGAAATCGTTGTTCACTTCGTAACGGTGCCGGTGGCGTTCGCAGATCGTTTTCTCCCCATACAGGGCATAAGCCTTGGAGGCTTCGTCCAGCACGCAGGGATAAGAGCCGAGCCGCAGCGTGCCGCCGATATCCGCAACGCCGCTCTGGTCGGGCATAAGGGCAATGACCGGATGGGTGGTATTGGGATCCAGTTCTACGCTGTGGGCATCATGATATCCCACCACATGGCGGGCATATTCCACGATGGCCAGCTGCATGCCGAGACAAAGGCCGAGGAAGGGGACTTTGTGCGTACGGGCATACTGGATGGCGGCAATTTTGCCGTCAATGCCCCGGTCGCCGAAACCGCCGGGCACAAGGATGCCGTCGGCATCCCCCAATAGTTCTGCCGCATTGCCGGAGGTGACCGTTTCCGAATCCACCCATTTGATGCTGACGGTGACATGGTTGGAAATGCCGCCGTGCTTCAATGCCTCTGCCACGCTGATATATGCGTCATGCAGCTGAATATATTTTCCCACAAGGGCTACGGTAATGTCGCCGGAGGGAGAACGAAGCGCTTCCACCATGGCCGTCCAGTCGGAAAGATCCGGTTCCGGACACGGAAGGTGCAGGCATTCGCAGGCTACCTGCGCCAAATGCTCTTTCTCCATGGTCAAGGGGGCTTCGTATAAATATTCCACATCCAGGTTCTGCAGCACATGACTCACGGGAACATTGCAGAATAAGGCAATTTTGGCTTTGATTTCCTGATTCAGAGGATGCTCGCTGCGGCATACGATGATATCGGGACGCAGCCCCATGCCCTGCAGTTCCTTTACGCTGGCCTGTGTGGGCTTGGTCTTCATTTCCTGTGAGGCACGCAGATAGGGGATAAGGGTAACATGAATCAATATGGCATTTTCCTTTCCGACCTCATGCTGGAACTGCCGGATGGATTCGAGGAACGGCTGGCTTTCGATATCGCCTACGGTGCCGCCTACCTCTATGATGGCTATCCTTGTCTCGTCATCGGTGAAATTCCGGTAAAACCGGCTTTTGATTTCATTTGTGATATGGGGTATGACCTGGACGGTGCCGCCGCCGTAATCTCCGCGGCGTTCTTTCCGCAGCACGGTTTCGTAAATTTTTCCGGTGGTGACATTGGAATTTTTATCCAGGTTCTCATCTATAAAACGCTCATAATGCCCTAAATCCAAATCGGTTTCCGTGCCGTCTTCGGTAACAAAAACTTCTCCGTGCTGGATGGGATTCATAGTGCCGGGGTCAATATTGATATATGGGTCAAATTTCTGCATGGTTACTTTGTAACCACGGGCTTTCAGAAGTCTTCCAAGCGATGCGGCGGTGATTCCTTTTCCTAGGCCGGAAACAACGCCTCCTGTGACAAACACATATTTTACGGACATTTTGCGCCTCCTGTTCCTTTCCTCCCGCAGGCAATGAGCCGGATACCGTACGGACAACCGATCTTTGGCCGGCCTGAGCATCTTGGCGGCTGCCGCGGGGCTGTTGACTTGGGTTGGTGCTGAAAAATAAATAACCTATGTATTATACAATGAACAAGTGCCAAAAATCTACTGTTTGCAGGAAAAAATTTAGAAATCTTTAATAGATTGCAAAATATTTCACAATTATATTATTGATTTATCGAAAAGCAGTCTCTATAATAGAAAAGGCAAGAGTGATAGGAATAGGAGCGCAGAATGGATAACAATAATTTAAACCAATATGACGGCGGCGGTTATAACGGCAACCGTGGCGGCCAGAATAATAATAACGGAAATAACAATGGTTCCGGCCCCGGGGGGAACGGTGAGGATCCGAAGCGGCAGAGTATCGTGCTGCTTTTAGTGGCCGCATTGATTACTCTTTTGTGCATGAGTTATTTCATGAAGATTATGACCGGCGGTACGGAACGGGAGATTACTTATAATGATTTTATCACGATGGTGGAAAACGGTGAAGTGAAAAGTGTGGAAATTGACACGGACCGGATTAACATTGTGCCCAAGCAGCAGGGCGGGGGGGATAATCCTTATGCCATGGCAACGGTGACTTACTATACCGGGCGCATTGCGGACGACGGGCTGACTCAGTTCCTGTTGGAGCACGAAGTGGACGTAAACGGCGTGGTTCCCGACGGATCGGGGATGCTGCTTTCCATTATTCTCACTTATATCCTGCCGATTTTACTGATGTGGGTGCTGCTGAGTTTTCTTTTCCGCAGGATGTCCAAGGGCGGCGGAGGAATGATGGGCGTAGGCAAGAGCAACGCAAAGGTCTATGTGGAGAAAGAGACCGGCGTGACTTTTAAGGATGTGGCGGGAGAAGACGAGGCGAAGGAGTCTCTGCAGGAGGTGGTGGACTTTCTTCACAATCCCGGGAAATATGCAAAAATCGGAGCGAAGCTGCCGAAGGGCGCGCTGTTGGTAGGACCTCCCGGAACCGGTAAGACTCTTCTGGCAAAAGCGGTGGCAGGCGAGGCGCATGTGCCGTTCTTTTCGCTGGCCGGATCGGATTTTATTGAATTGTATGTGGGGGTAGGGGCTTCCCGTGTCCGGGATTTGTTCAAAGAGGCTACGAAAAATGCCCCCTGTATTGTATTCATAGATGAAATAGACGCCATTGGCCGCAGCAGGGATTCCAAATACGGCGGCGGGAACGAAGAACGGGAGCAGACATTGAACCAGCTTCTGTCCGAAATGGACGGTTTCGATACTTCCAAGGGAATCCTTATCTTAGGAGCCACCAACCGCCCGGAAATATTGGACAAGGCCTTGCTCCGTCCGGGGAGGTTTGACCGCAGGATTATCGTTGATAAGCCCGACCTGAAAGGACGGGTGGAAATCTTAAAGGTGCATGCAAAAGATGTGCTGATGGATGACAGCGTGGATTTGGATGCCATTGCATTGGCTACCAGCGGCGCGGTGGGCGCGGATTTGGCCAATATGATTAACGAGGCGGCAATCAACGCGGTGCAGAGAGGCAGGGAATACGTCTGCCAGCAGGATTTGTTTGAAGCGGTGGAGCAGGTGCTTGTGGGTAAGGAAAAGAAAGACCGCATAATGAGCAAGGAAGAACGCAAGATTGTATCTTATCATGAAGTGGGGCACGCGCTGCTGAGTGCGCTGCAGAAAAATGCGGAGCCTGTACAGAAGATTACGATAGTGCCCAGGACTATGGGTGCGCTTGGATATGTGATGCAGGTGCCGGAGGAAGAGAAATTCCTGAATACGAAAGCGGAACTGCATGATATGCTGGTGGGATATCTGGGCGGACGTGCGGCGGAAGAGATTGTGTTTGACACGGTGACTACCGGCGCCGCCAATGACATTGAAAAAGCTACCAATATTGCAAAGAATATGGTGACCAGATTCGGCATGAGCGAAAGATTCGGCCTGATGGGGCTGGCTACGGTGGAAAACGAATATTTGGGTGGCGGTTCCCGTATGAACTGCAGTGACGTGACCGAGGCGGATGTGGACACCGAGGTTATGAAGATACTGAAAGGCTGCTATGAGGAAGCCAAGAGTATGCTGGCCGAAAACAGGGATTTAATGGATAAGCTGGCGGCTCACCTGATTGAGAAGGAAACCATAACCGGCAAGGAATTCATGGCAATCTACCGGAAAGAAAAAGGGCTGCCGGAGCCGGAAGAAGAGGAAAACGGCAAAACGGAAAGCAAAGCTGTGCCGGCGGGCGGAATCGGGGAAGCAGTCGGCGGTAAGGAAAAGCCGGCACGGGAGGAAATGCCTGCGGGAAGCGGAGCCGGCATGGCCGGAGAAGAGGCCGGCGGCACGGACTGTGAAACGGAAAGGGAAAGTGGGAAAGCGGAGGAGAATTCCTTCCGGCAGAATTCCCAAGAAGATTTTTTCCGGAGCGGAGGGAATCGGGGAGATACCGGAGTTTCCGCAAGCAATAGCGGCCGGGAAAGCGGTTCCCGGAGAAGCAATCCGGAACCGGGACAGAGCGGGGAGCAGGGCCCGGTAGGGCGGTTTTCCAATACCTCGGGGAATTTTGAAGATACTTTACAGAAAAAAATCGATGAACAGAAATAACGGTGAGGAGGTTCTTATTGGGATTATGAGAACCTCCTTTATGGCATGAAATAGGGAGTTCATGCATGAGAAGCAGGTTTCATATAAGGCAAGGGAATGGGAATTTTTCTGAATATGAAGGAAAACGGGGAAAGAGCAGGTGAGAGATGTTGTTTGATGTGGATGAGGAATTAAGGAAACTGCCGGCAAAACCGGGAGTATATATTATGCATGACGGGAACGACACGATAATCTATGTCGGGAAAGCCATAAACCTCCATAACCGCGTACGTTCCTACTTCCGTAAAAATATCGGGCGCGGTCCGCAGATTGACATGATGGTGACGCAGATAGCCCGGTTTGAGTATATTATAACGGACTCGGAACTGGAAGCGTTGGTATTGGAGAATAATCTGATTAAAGAATACAGTCCGCGTTATAATACATTGCTGAAGGACGATAAGACTTATCCCTATATAAAAGTGACGATGGGGGAGCCGTTTCCCAGAGTGCTTTTCTCCAGAGAGATGAAAAAAGATAAGTCGCGCTATTTCGGCCCTTATACAAGCGCGGCGGCGGTCAAGGATACCATTGAACTGATGAATAAGCTGTATATGCTGCGGACCTGCAGCCGGAATCTGCCGAAAGAAGAAGGAAAGGACAGACCCTGCCTGAATCACCATATCAAGCAGTGCCTGGCGCCCTGCCAGGGGTATGTTTCCCGGGAGCAGTACCGGGAACAGGTGGATAAGGCATTGGATTTCCTAAACGGCAATTATCAGCCGATATTAAAGGAACTGGAGGAGAAGATGCAGGAGGCATCCGAGAACATGGAGTTTGAGGATGCCATAAAATACAGGGATCTGTATAACAGTGTCAGACAGGTAGCGCAGAAACAGAAGATTACGGACAGCGGCGGCGAAGATAAGGATATCATAGCATTGGCGGCGGACGAGAACGACGCGGTGGTGCAAGTCTTTTTTGTACGTGACGGGAAACTAATCGGCAGGGAACATTTTTATATGACACATGTGTCGGGGAGTGGCAGGGCGCAGATACTGCTGGATTTTGTCAAGCAGTTTTATGCGGGGACTCCCTTTATCCCAAAAGAACTGATGCTGCAGGAGGAAATAGAGGAAATTGATGTGTTGGAACGCTGGCTGTCGGCGAGAAAAGGGAACCGGGTATATATACGCGTCCCGAAGAAAGGAACCAAGGAAAAGCTGGTAGAACTGGCGGCTAAAAATGCGGCTCTTGTGTTAAGTCAGGACAAAGAAAAGATAAAACGGGAGGAAGGGCGCACGATAGGAGCCGTGAAGGAAATAGCCGGCCTGATTGGCGTGGAAGGCATCAGCCGCATGGAAGCCTACGATATATCCAATATCAGCGGTTTTGCCAATGTGGGTTCTATGGTGGTGTTTGAAAAAGGGAAGCCTAAGCGCAGCGATTACCGGAAGTTTAAGATAAAAACCGTTTCCGGGCCGGATGATTATGCCTGCATGAAGGAAGTGCTGACCCGGCGGTTTGTGCATGGCATGGAAGAGCAGAAGGAACTGGATTTGAAGGAAATGGAAAAAGAATTCGGGAGTTTTACGAAATTTCCGGATTTAATTCTAATGGACGGCGGCAAGGGGCAGGTTAATATTGCATTGGAGGTTTTGCGGGAATTACATATTGAGATTCCGGTATGCGGAATGGTGAAGGACGACAATCATAGGACGCGGGGACTGTATTACAACAATGAGGAAATACCTATCGACCGTCATTCGGAAGGCTTTAAGCTAGTGACGCGGGTGCAGGATGAAGCCCACCGCTTTGCCATTGAATATCATCGTTCCCTGCGCAGCAAGACGCAGGTGAAGTCTGTCCTGGATGACATCCCGGGGGTTGGGCCTTCCAGGAGGAAAGCTCTGATGAGGTGTTTTAAGTCCATAGACGAAATAAAGCAGGCAGGGGTGGAACAGCTGGCGGAAGTGCCGGAAATACCGCTGCATATTGCGCGGGGGATTTATGAGTTTTTCCATGGGTAATGCGACAGTCATTGATATAATTCGGTATGTCAAGTATAATGAAATTACACGATAGGTTATCATGCTTTAGCGGATTTTGCCGCTGCAGAAAACATGAGGAAAGGAAGAAGAGATGGCAGATACAAATTTGGCGCAGGCAGTTGATGTAACGAATTACGCCAGTTCCTATGATACGAATATAAAATTCCTGCTTGCAGATAAACAGATACTTGCACGGATTTTAAAATATGCAGTTCAGGAATTTAAGGATATGGACATTGGAGCCATTATGGCCGGTATCGGTGATGATATTAATGTGGGCACAAAGGCATTGGACGCAGGAATGTCAAATATGGGACGCGTAACCGGATCCAATATAGAGGACAATGTGCCGGGGGAAGGGAAGATTTTCTTTGATATCCGTTTTACGGCATATCATGGAGAGACGGAAATGAAGTTTCTCATTAATCTGGAGGCTCAGAAAACATCCGATCACGGTAAGCTGGGGTATCATTTGGAGAACAGAATTATATTTTATCTGGCAAGGATGATTTCGGCGCAGAAGCAGACGGAATTTTACCATAGCGACTATGACAGCCTGAAAAAAGTACGAAGCATCTGGATTTGCATGGACAATGGGGAAGGCGGTGACTCTATTGAGGAAATTAATTTGGACAGAAAGACTGTTTTTGGAAATAAAGTCAGCTCATATGGGATGGATTTAATGCGGGGCATCATTATCAATATAAGAGGTGGGAGAAATAGAGAGGATTCGCAGAATACGCTGATTTCCATGTTGGAGAAACTGCTTTCACAAACTGATGCGGATGAAAAGAAACGGATACTGGAAGAGAAATATGGAATGATAATGACAGAGGAACTGGAAGGGAGGATTCAGACGATGTGTAATTTGTCGGAAAATATTATAGCTTTGGGAATTATGGAAGGAATGGAGAAGGGGATGCAGGAGGGAATGGAGAAGGGGATGCAGGAGGGGATGGAGAAGGGGATGGAAGAAGGAATCAAGAAGGAACGGCTGAATGCCATTGAGAGGATGATAAAAGCGGGTGCTGTTAAAGAGCAGATTATGCTATTCGGTTATACCGAAGAGGAATTTACGGAAGTGAAAAGCATTGTTTAGATAAGGAATCTATACTTTTTACACTGGTTTCTTCCCAAAACGCTTGTTAGAATTTATCATGACCCGGCTGCAATGTTTTTTGACGGCAGAAAAATAATGACAGGGTAATGAGAAATTATGACAGGGCAGGGGAAAACAGATATGGAGGATTTTTTAAGACGGCTTCAGAGACAGGCGGAAAACTGTCCGGAATTAATGAAGATATTTGCAGACTGTTATGCAGATACATGGAACTTAGCCGTGAAGCAGATGGACGACGGTACCGCTCATGTGATAACAGGGGATATCCCGGCCATGTGGCTGCGGGATTCGGCAGCACAGCTGCGGCCTTATCTCTTTGCGGCGAAAGAGAATGCGGAAGTTAGGGAAGTCATTGCAGGGGCAGTGAGAAGGCAGTTTATGTTTATCTGTATCGACGAGTATGCAAATGCCTTCAATGAACTGCCCAATGGCGCATGTTGGGAGAAGGACGACCCGGAACAGAGCCCTTGGGTGTGGGAACGGAAATTTGAGATAGATTCTTTATGCTATCCGGTACAGCTTGCTTATCTTCTCTGGAAGAATACGGGATGTATTTCTCAGTTTGACAGGAATTTTTTTGCCGGAGCGGAAAAAATATTCCGTGTTTTTAGGAGGGAGCAGTTTCATGAGGAAAAGTCTGCGTACAGGTTCCGGCGAAACAGCATTTTATTCCGGGATACGCTTTCCCGGGAGGGAAAAGGGGCTTTGGTGAAACCGGGGACAGGGCTTATCTGGTCGGGATTCCGGCCCAGCGACGATGCCTGCACTTACGGCTATCTGATTCCGTCCAATATGTTTGCCGTAGTTATTTTAGGGTACTTGGAAGAAATGGCACGGGAACTGTTTTATGATAAAAGGATGGAAAAAGACGCATGGCTGCTGCGGGAGCAGGTGCGGCAAGCCGTGGAGAAAGAAGGGAGAACCTATACGGAAGAATTCGGCATGGTATATGCTTACGAAGTGGATGGATATGGCATGTACAACTTAATGGATGATGCAAATGTTCCCAGCCTTCTTGCCATGGAGTATTTGGGGTACCCGGCGGACAGGCAGACGGCGGAGAATACCAGAAGATATATATTGAGCGCGGGAAATCCGTATTATTATAAAGGGGCAAAGGCATCGGGAATAGGAAGTTCCCATACGCCGTCCGGTTATATCTGGCATATTGCGATGGCCATGCAGGGACTGACAAGCAGAAGCAGGGAGGAAAAACTGGAGATTCTGCAGAATATGGCATCCACCACCGGAGGGAAGGGCACGATGCATGAGGGATTTTACTGCGAGGACGATGCCAGATATACGAGGGAATGGTTTTCCTGGGCAAATGCAATGTATATGGAACTGTTTCTTGATTATATGGGATATAGGCTGCAAATATCGTAAGAACTTGCCGCGGGAATAGAATTTGTACACTAAACATAGAAAAACGTAAATTGTTATGGGAAATAATACGCGGTAAAATGGCATTATGAAAACCGGTTTGACGGCGGCAGCCGGAGGAGGGGAGGCCGGACGGCACAAACCGAAAAGCAGGAGGATGATGGCATATGTTCCATACGGACAGGAAATTGGACAGAAGAATAAATGAAGTGAAAGAGTACAGATACCGTGATATTCTTCCTATGAAGGAGTTTGCGGTATGGGAAGACGAGCAGGGGGCAGTTAACCCGGAAGTTCCGGTGAGCCATGAAAATTGGGATTCCATAAAAGTAGGGGATTTCTGGTCAGGCCGCGACCGTTATCTCTGGATGTATAAGGAAGTATTTATCCCGGAGGAATGGAAAGGGCTCCGTGCAGTGGGAATTTTTGATTTCGGCAAGACCGGGGCAGGCAATAACTCCGGGTTTGAAGCTATGTGCTATATCAATGAAAGGCCTTATCAGGGAGTGGATATAAACCATATGGAGGTTTTTTTCCCGGAGGAACTGTATGGTTCTGCGTTTCGGCTCACGTTCCGCCTTTGGTCCGGGCTGGAGGGCGGCGGCGTGCCGAAAGAGCAGGAGCATAGGATAAAAAGGGCGGATTTGGCATGGCTGGATGAAAAAACCGATGATTTCTATTATATGGGTTCCCTGGTTCTGGATACGGTGAATCAGCTTGCGGACGGGGATCCGGTAAAATATGATCTGAGGATTGCGTTGGACAGGGCATGCCATTGCATTGACTGGTCCTATCCGGGAAGCGGGACATTTTATGAAACGGTGCATCAGGCGGATGATAGCCTGAACGAAAGAATAGACGGAATGGAAAAGCAGTCTTTGGTGAAGGTGCATTGTGTCGGGCATACACATATCGACATGGCATGGCTTTGGCGGCTGAAGCATACTCATGAGAAGGCATCGCGTTCCTTCTCCACGGTACTGCGCATGATGGAAATGTTTCCGGAATATATTTTCCTCCAGACGCAGCCGCAGATTTACGAGTATATAAAAGAAGACTTTCCGGAGATTTATGAGGAAATAAAAAAGAGGGCAGCGGAAGGCCGTTGGGAGACGGACGGAGGCATGTGGGTGGAGGCGGACTGCAATCTGACCAGCGGGGAATCCCTGACCCGACAGATTCTGCTGGGAAGCCGGTTTATGAAAGAAGAGTTCGGCAAAGAAGTAGAATATCTC
Source organism: uncultured Lachnospiraceae bacterium (assembly GCA_910579645.1). Taxonomy (GTDB): domain Bacteria; phylum Bacillota; class Clostridia; order Lachnospirales; family Lachnospiraceae; genus Kineothrix. The sequence continues at coordinate 37,744 of CAJTVK010000006.1, forward strand.
TGGCTCCCGGATGTGTTCGGCTATTCCTGGGCATTGCCTCAGATATTGAAGAAGTCAGGAATTGATATGTTCATGACGACCAAAATAAGCTGGAATCAGTATAACCGGATGCCTCATGATACTTTTTATTGGAAAGGCATGGACGGTACGCAGGTACTCACTCATTTCATCACTACGCCGGAACCGTGGAACGGGCCGGATTCCTGGTTTTATACATATAACGGCTTGCTGACCGCAAAGACGGTAAAAGGAGTATGGGAAGCCTACAGCGAAAAAGAAGTGAACAAAGATATGCTGATTTCCTTCGGGTACGGAGACGGAGGCGGCGGTGTCAACAGGGATTTGCTGGAGGCAAGGCGCAGGCTGGATAAAATTCCGGGGCTGCCTAATGTAAAGACTTCCACGGCAGGAGAGTATTTCCGCAAACTGAAAAAAACAATAAAGGATACGGAGCAGTATGTTCATACATGGGACGGAGAATTATATCTGGAATACCACAGGGGAACCTATACCAGCCAGGGCTATAATAAGCGGATGAACCGCAAGATGGAACTGCTTTACCGGAAAGCGGAATGGATGACGGTTATGGAAGCGGTACAGGCAGGCAGGCTGGAAGAGGCACAGCAGGAAAAGCTGACCAAGGGATGGAAAATGATTCTGACGAACCAGTTCCATGATATTATCCCGGGTTCTTCCATCCATGAAGTTTATGAGGACTCCCGCCGGGATTATGAGGTAATCCGCCGGATCGGGGAAGAAGTGGTGTCGGACTATAGGGAAAAGGCACTGACAGAACGGGAAGCCTGCTATGCCGTATATAATGCTTCCGGATGGAAGCTGGATACGATGGCTGCTATCCGCAGCAACGGCGCGGGCCATTATACGGATGAGGACGGAAACGTGCTTCTTTCCCAACAGGCGGACGGTATGGATTATGTGCAGGTTAAGGACGTACCCCCTATGGGGCATAAGGTAATTCTGTTTGTGAAGGGAAAAGAACTGTCGGAAAGCAGTGTCTTTACCGTGAACGGGAAAAACATTGAAACTCCTTTTTATTCGGTCTGCCTGAATGATTACGGGCAAATGACCAGACTGTATGATAAGCAGGAAGCAAGGGAAGTATTGGCATATGGTGAGAGGGGAAATGTGCTGCAGGTGTTTGAAGATAAGCCGTTGGATAATGACGCATGGGATATCGACATTTTTTATCAGCAGAAAATGAGGGAAATCACGGATCTGACGGCGTTTGAGGTTACCCGGTGCGGCGCGCTGTGCCTGACCGTCCATATGGAATGGAAATATATGAACACAACGGTTTCACAGGATATGACGCTTTATAGTCAGGACAGACGGATTGATTTTAAGACGGATGTGGATTTCCGGGAACGTCAGCAGCTTCTGAAGGCGGCTTTTACCGTGGATGTGCGAAGTACCTTTGCGACGTATGATATTCAGTATGGGAATGTGCGCCGTCCGAATCATTGGAACACAAGCTGGGATCAGGCCAGGTTTGAATCCGTAGGACACAGGTTTGCAGACCTGTCAGAAAGAAATTACGGCGTTGCGCTTATGAATGACTGTAAATACGGCTATGACATCAAGGATAATGTGATGCGTATCTCCTTGCTGCGCTCGGGAAAGCAGCCGGATTACCTACAGGATTTGGGCAGGCATTCGTTTACTTATGCCCTTTTGCCCCACAGAGGGGACTTTGTGGAGGGAGGCGTGGCAGAGTCTGCCTATGAGCTGAACAATCCCATGGATGTATATGAAGGGATGCCGAAAAAAGCCGAGGGAAGTTTCTTTGCTCTTGATAACGGGCAGATAGAGGTGGATGCCGTGAAAAAATCCGAAGACGGTAAATATCTGGTTATCCGTTTCCATGATTTTGCAGGGGCAAGGCAGAAGGTGGAAGTAAAGCCATCCTTTGCATATAAGGCATGGGCGGAGAGCGATTTGATGGAACGGCCCATATCCAAGTTTACCGGCGGGGCCGTGGCAATGGAACTGCACCCCTATGAAATAAAAACTGTTTTATTGGAAATCTAGAGCGTGTTTGAAAAATGCTTTCTGTCAGATGTGCGTCACAATTTGTGGGAGATTAAGAGCATAAATGCTCTTGAGCATAAATGCTCTTGAGCATAAATGCTCAAGAACATATATGTTCTTACCAAATGAAGGGCGCATAGCGGGCTATGTAACCTGAATTTGGTGCAAATATCACGCAAAGTGGTGAAACGATATATCGTTTTACAGATGGCAGGAATGATTTTTCAAACACGCTCTAGAGGACGGAGGGCGGATGGAGAGAAAGAGGCCGAAACAATTGTATTTTAAGATGTTCCGAACTTATACGGCGGTTATTTTCTGCATTGTGGCAGCCCTGACGGTCTATTTCACTTTTGATGCAAGGAGAAGGCTGCTGGAATCGAACCGGCAGGAAACGGAGCGGATTCATGCAGAGGCATTGGGATATATAGAAGAAATCGGACGGGCGGCGGATTACATTCACAAGGATTTATACCGTTCGCCGTCGGAACTGAATGACCTGCTGGAGTACTTCCGCCTGGAACCGGAGGATTATCAGGAATATACGCTGGAACGGTACAGCGCTTCCAATGACTTGGTTTATAAGGGGATATTCCGTTTTGTAAACGAAACCTTTGAGGCGAACCGCCGGCTGGAAAAAATAGAGATGATCAGTTACGAGACTTCCGGAATGACGGAATGCTATCCGGAAAAAAGTATCTATCCGGATAAAGACGGCAGACCCAGACTGTATCAGATACAGAACGGCGGTTTCTGCAGAGTAGGGGAACTTGTGTTTCTGAAAGAAATACGGAACCCGGATACAATGAAGCCGGTAGGATGCATGCTTTTTACTTTTGAAGCGGAGGAGGCGCTTCGGGAAATTCAAAGCGCAAATGCGCTTGTGGGCATGGCTGTCAGGTACAAAGACGGCGAAGTGATTTACGGAGAGCCGGATACGGCGGAGTTTGGTTTTCCGGCGGGGCAGAAGCAGTACTTTTCCTGTATGGATTCCGCAGGGGAATACCAAGTCTGTACGTTTATGGATGAGAGGCAGGCAGCAAAGCTGCCTGCCATAAGGTTTTTATTGATTATGGCGGCAGGCATGCTTGCCTGTGCGGCAGGAATCCTTGCTATTAATTTCTATGTGAAACGTTTTACCGGAAGGGTAAATCTGATTTTAGAGGCTATGGACGAAGTTACTACCGGGGACTTTCAAGTCCGCCTGAATGTCCGGAAAAAAGAAGACGAATTGGATATGATTGCGGGCAATTTTAACGGAATGTGTGAAAGGCTGGAACTGTATATCGAAAAAAGCTATCTGGCGGAAATCGAACGTAAAAATGCTCAGATGCAGGCACTACAAAGTCAGATAAACCCTCATTTTTTATATAATACATTGGAAGCCATCCGGATGAAAGCGATATGCAACGGGGACAAGGAAGTGGGCAGGATGCTGTACAGCATGGTGGTTCTGTTCCGGAGCCAGCTGAAAGAAGCGGACGTGATTACGCTGGGGCAGGAACTGGACTACTGTAAACAGTATCTGGAATTATTTGAATACCGTTATCAAGGCTGTTTCCGGTCAAAAGTAGAATGTCCGGTGGAATTGCTTCCGCTGCCGGTCATAAAGTTCGTGCTGCAGCCGATTATAGAAAATTATTTTATTCACGGAATCGAACGGGACAGGTCGGACAATATGGTGCATATACGGGCCGGGCGCGAAGGGGATACCCTTTATCTGTATGTGGAAGACAACGGCCGGGGAATGGAAGAGGAAGAACTGGAAAAAAAGAACCGGGAATTAAGGGAAAACGCATGGGCGAAAAAGGATAACGGAAGCATTGGCATTCACAATGTAAACAGGAGGGTCAGGGCAGCCTGTGGGGAGAATTACGGCATTACCCTGAAAAACGTAAAGCCAAAGGGCTTGCTTGTCATTCTTGCAATGGGCATTAAGGAGGAAGAGCATGAGGAAAGTGATGTTGGCAGAGGATGAGGAATTTATACTTCAGGGAATCCGGTGCATCATTGATTGGGAAGAATTGTCCCTGTCCGTGGTATCCATGGTACATAACGGGAAGGAGGCATTGGAGAAGTTCAGGGAGGAACCCGTGGACATTATTGTGACGGATGTGGAAATGCCTTTGATGAACGGATTGGAACTTTTGGAAGAAATACGGAAAATCAGCCCTAAGACCAGGTGCATCATTCTGTCCGGCTATGATGAATTTGAATATGCAAGGGCGGCTTTGAAATTAGACGTGGAAGAATATATCCTGAAGCCGGTGAACGAGGAACAGCTGAAGCAGGTGCTGCTGGATGCGGTGAAGGAACTGGATGAAATGGACAGGAAGCAGGCCGAGGATATGGACGACAAGATTGGCTGGCATAAGCTTTTGAAAGGGAAGATGGGCAGCGAGGAGGCAGCGGAATTTTACCGGATGCTTCCCGGGATAGACGGCGGGGAGAAAATATATGTGTCCATTATGAAAATTGATACCGGAAGCGTGGAAAACAAGGAAAGCATTCAAGTGATACTTACCGCCATACAAAGGCTGCCGCAGAAAATCCGGACGATTTATCTTTCGCCGGATACGCTGCTTTTGCTGCTTTATATAGAAAAAGAATGTGAAGACAGGGAGGTTACAGAGATTTTCGGCGGTCTTCAGAATGATTTGGAGAGCGGTTATGGGATTCTGAGTTTCCTGACAGTGGCTGCCCCCATTGAGAAATACGAAAATCTGCCGGAGTGCTATAAGCTGGCTTCTAAGATGCAGAAATACAGGGTGCTGGAAGGGTATGGAAGCTGTATTGCGGAAAGCTATATCCAAGAGAGGAAAACGCAGGATGTGGTCATAGACGAGACTTTGCTCCGTAAGATGATGCTGAAAAAGGATAAGGATGGTGTCCTGCAGTATATAGAGGATTTGTTCATCAATAATCTGCGGTCTGAAGTGAGCGTGGATGTGCTGTACCAGCTGGCACTGAAACTGGCTGTCCTGCTGCAGGATATTAAGACGGAATATAAGCTGGGGCAGTCCAGGCACTTTCAGAATTTATCTGAAATGATGGAGAAAATTTATCAGGCAGACGATATCTTTGGCCTGAAAACTATTTTTATATCCGAGATTGCGGAAATTATCCTTTACCTTCATATGGAAGATTCACAATATACGCCCGTAGTGAAGCAGATTATGGAGGAAGTGCGGAAGAATTACAGGGAAGATATGAACTTAAAGACGTTATCTTATAAATACCATATGAATGCTTCTTATCTCGGCCAGATATTCCAAAAGGAAGTAGGGTGTTCTTTTGCCCAATATCTGAGCAATACGAAAAACAAGATAGCAAAGGATCTGATACTGAATACCAACATGAGGATTAACGATATTGCCAAAGAAGTGGGCTATCCGGATACCAGCTATTTTTACCGGAAATTTAAGCAGTGCTATGGGGTTTCGCCGGCATCGCTGCGAACAATAAAGAAATACTGAAAGCTTGGCGGGATGCCCCGGAAGACAGTTTGCTTCCGGGGCATTTATATGCGCACGGGCACCAAATTCAGGTTACATAGCCTGCTATGCGCCCTTCATTTGGAAGAGCATATATTGTCATCGGTCAACGATGCCACCGCATCGACTCCCTCTTCCGCCTTGCCCTGACGCAAACATCAAGCACTGATTACTCAAGGATTAATGCAATGATGTACTAGAATTTGTACATGGAAACTGGAAATTTTCGACTAGGATTTACGGAGCGTAAAAGGTATTATTTTATTAAAGAAATGTTAAAGAAAGATAAAATGAAACGGACGAATATGATAACGGGGATTTACGGCAGGGAAAGGAGCATGGTCATTAAAGTGAAGAAAATCGGTATAGCCCAAATGATAAGCATTGTGTTCCTTATTTGTATAACAGGCATCCTGTCCGGGTGCAGGGAAGACGGGAAAACGGACGGGAAGGAAGCGGAACTGACGGAGCTGATTTGGTATCAGGTGGGGGAGTCGCAGAAGGACGATTCCATGGTATTGGAAGCAGTGAACGAATATATTCAGGGAGAAATCGGTGTAAAGCTAAATATTGTCAAGGTTGGCTGGGCGGATTACAGCCAGAAGATGCAGGTGGCCATAAATACGGATGAGGCATGGGATATATGTTTTACCAGTTCCTGGACCAATGATTTTTTACAGAATGTGCAGAAAGGGGCTTTCCTGGAACTGGACGGTCTTCTGCAGGAGCAGGGCAGGCAGATATATGAGGAAATTGACGGCCGCTTCTGGGAAGCGGCAAAGGTAGGAGGGAAAATTTACGGTGTTCCCAGTGAAAAAGAAATCGGAAACAGTCCTATGTGGGTCTTTACGAAGGAATATGTGGATAAATATGATATTCCTTACAAAGAGATTCATACTTTGGAAGATTTGGAACCTTGGCTGAAGCTGATAAAGGAAAACGAGCCGGATGTTGTCCCCATGTATCTGACAAAGGATTATACGGCTCCTACCTATATGGATAAAATACAAGACCCGGTGGGAATAGAATATGACGACGACGGGCTTACGGTTAAGAATATTTTTGAAACGGAGAAAATGCAGGCTGCCTTAAGAACCATGCGGAAATATTATCTGGAAGGATATATCAATAAAGATGCGGCGGTTGCCTCCGACGATAAGGCGGTGAAGCGTTTTGTGACGAAAGGCGACGGGCAGCCCTATGCGGAACTGACTTGGAGCAAAGATTTAGGGTATGAGGTGGTGGTGTCGCAGATTATGGATATTAAAATAACCAATGCCTCAGCCAGAGGAGCCATGACTGCAATCAATAAGAATTCCGAGCATCCGGAAAAGGCAATGGAATTGCTGAACTTAATCAATACGGATGGGTATCTGCGGAATCTGCTGAACTATGGCATCGAGGGTGTGCACTGGGAGAGGGCGGAAGCTGCGGAAGAGGAAAAAGAAGCGGTCATGGGACGGAAATATGCCTATGATTTTAAAATAAAACTGAAAGAGGATGCGAAAAATTATTCCGTTCCCTATTGGGTGCAGGGAGGGCTGTTCCGCACTTATGTGCTGGAGAATGAGCCTTTGGATAAGTGGATTGTGGTCAAGGACCTGAACGACGCTTCCATAGAGGCTCCTTCTTTCGGGTTTGACTTTCATCTGGAACCGGTAAGCGCACAGGCGGCGGCTTTCAGAAATGTATTGGATGAGTTTGGGAAAGCATTGTATACGGGGAGCGTAGATCCGGATAAATATCTGCCGGAACTGAACAAAAAGCTGGAAGCGGCAGGCATACAGGATGTCATTGAGGAAATGCAGAGGCAGGTCGATGCGTGGAAGGCTGCCGGACAGTGAGGAAGAGCCGCAAAACATTTTGTGCGGATGCCGTTCGGTTAAGTTTCCGAACAGGCGGAAGAAGCACTGAAATGTGGCGGTACTTCCGGTTAAGTAGATATTAATTGCAATTAATAAATATAAAAAAGGAGGAAGCACATGAATGAGTATGAAAACAACTCTTAAAAAAGGAGGCAGTGAGAAAGGGAACGCTCGGGGGAAAAGGAAATCTCTGAGGAAAAAGTGGAACAGGGATGATACGGAATTATTTATGCTGTCAGCGCCGACTTTGCTGTGGTATCTGATTTTTGCATATTTGCCCATGTTCGGTATCATCATTGCTTTTAAGGTATACAAATTGGCGCCGGGGGGACATAGCTTCATATATAACCTGCTGCATAGCGAGTGGGCAGGGTTTGGGAATTTCAAATATTTTTTCGTTTCCAATTCCTTCGCCATGCTGCTGAAAAATACGATTCTTTATAATATTGCTTTTATCATCATCAGTGCCAGCGTGGCGGTAGGGGGCGCATTGCTGCTGAGCAATATGAGGAACAAAGGCGGCTCAAGGGTATATCAGACAATGATGTTCCTGCCCTATTTCATGTCTTGGGTAGTGGTAAGTTATTTTGTTTATGCGCTGCTGACACCGGAGAGGGGATATCTGAACGGGATTATCACCGCACTGGGCGGAGATCCGGTGATGTGGTATCAGGAGAGCAAGTACTGGCCGTTTATTCTGGTATTCCTGAATACCTGGAAAGGGATGGGATACGGAATGGTCATTTATCTGGCAAGCATTACGGGAGTTGACAGGACTCTTTATGAAGCGGCGGTCATGGACGGAGCCACGAAGCTGCAGCAGGAGAGATACATAACCCTGCCGTCCATCAAACCCGTATTTGTCATGATGCTGATTTTGGACTGCGGAAAGATTTTCAATTCCGATTTCGGCCTGTTCTACCAGACTACGGGAGGAATCCCTCAGTCTCTGTATACTACGGTATCTACTTTTGATACCTACATTTATCAGGCACTGAAATCTTCGTCGCCCATAGGGCAGACCGCGGCTGCGTCTTTCTTCCAGGCAATCTGCAGCTGTGCGACGATTCTGCTGGCGAACTGGGTAGTCAGCAAGATTGATAATGAAAACAGAATTATATAAAGGGGGTGTGGAAATTGAAGAAAAGACAAAAAGAAGCAGACAGTTCATCGACAATGAATCAGATAAAGCCGTCAACAAATGTACTGATTAATATTTTGTTCCTTATATTGGGATTAACGTGTATTTTTCCTTTGCTGTTCGTATTTTCCATATCCATAACCAGCGAGGAAGCCCTTAGGATGAACGGTTATCAGATTATCCCGCCGGAATTTTCGGCGGCAGCCTATCAGTTCTTATGGAACGAGCGGGGGATGATTCTCAATGCGGCATTTATGTCAGTGTTTATCACGGTTTTTGGTACAGTCATTACGGTGGCGCTGACTACTTCCATGGGGTATGTGGTATCCAGGAGCAGCTTTAAGCTGAAAAAATTATATACATGGCTTATCTTTATACCGATGGTTTTTAACGGCGGCATGCTTTCCAGTTATGTGGTAGTGAACAATATTCTGGGGCTCCGCAATACCATATGGGCGCTGATACTTCCGCTGGCCTGCTCGTCCTTCAGCGTCACAATCTGCCGGACATTTTTCCGGACTACCATACCGGACTCTATCGTGGAATCCGCCAAAATCGACGGTGCGGGGCAGTTCCGGATTTGGGCGCAGATTGTATTGCCGATTTCGAAGCCGGTAATGGCTACCATCGGGATGTTCGCGGCATTCGGCTATTGGAATGACTGGTTTCAGGCATCTCTGTATATTGACGATAAGAAGTTGCAGACGCTGCAGTCCATGCTGAATAATATCCGTGCCAGCATTGAATATTTGGCAAACAACCCGTACGGCGGCCTGTCCATGCAGCAGTATAAGTCATCCATGCCTACGGAAAGCGTGCGTATGGCAATCGCAATCATTATTATCGTGCCGATTGCGTGTACTTATCCTTTTTTCCAGAAATATTTCATTTCCGGGCTGACTGTCGGCTCCGTAAAAGAATAGAGAAAAATGAGGATGTGGGAATAAAGGGGCAAAAAAGGAGAGCAAACATAAAGGGAAGCGTTTGGATTGGCTATAAGCCTGCGGGAGCGGCCGTGAGAGCTATAACATATACAATGGAACTCGGAAATAAATGAGGATTGAAAGTAATTCAGGAGGATTGGAAATGAAGTTAGGAAGATGGTTGGCAGCAGGAATCGCGTCTCTGCTTGTGCTTGGGACACTGGCAGGCTGCGGAAACAGCGGAAATTCGGCATCCGGCGGAGGAAAACAGGCAGATGCCGGGGACGGCGGGGAAGTCGTAACTCTGAAGTGGGTCACAATCGGGAACGGCATGCCGGATAATTATGATTCCTGGGTAGGGAAAGTCAATGAGTATGTGGGGGAAAAGATAGGGGTCAATATCGAAATGGAGGTCATACCTTGGGGGTCTTGGGACGACCGGCGCAATATCATTATCAGCACAAACGAACCTTATGACATTATCTTCGGCACCGGAAAGAACTATGTGCCGGATATCACCTTGGGGGCATATTGCGACATTACGGATATGGTCGGAGAAAATATGCCGGGACTGAATGAAATGATGCCGGAAAAATACTGGACGGCCGTGGCGGTAAATGATAGGATATATGGAGTGCCTACTTATAAGGATAATGCGATTTCCAATTATGCAATCTGGGATAAGGAACTGGTGCAGGAATATAATTTGGATATCGCCTCCTTGGTGGAACTGGACTCCCTGACGGAGCCCTTTGAAAAGCTGAAAGCGGAGAAGAATGACTATCCGGTATATGTGAAGAATGACGGAGTTTATTATATTTTTGACGTATATGACCAGATTGGCAGCGGGACGCAGATTCTTGGCGTGCGCTATGACGACAAGGACGCGAGGGTATGCTTTACCTTGGAAGAGCCGGACATTTATGCGGCGTTGGAAACTTTCCATGAGTGGTATGAGAAGGGAATCATCAATCCCGATGCGGCGACCTTGACGGAAGGACGTGTATATAATATGTGGAGAGTGGCGCAGGGCTGGGAGTCGGCCGGAGTTACGTCCTGGGGACCGCAGATGGGCAAGGATGTAGCGGTGCAGAAGGTGGGAGATACGATTCTGTCAAGCGAAACCGTGCGGGGTTCCATGAACATGATTTCCACCAACAGTAAATACCCGGAGAAATGCCTGCAGTTCCTGGATTTGGTCAATACGGACACGAAGCTGCGTGACATGTTCTACTATGGGGAAGAGGGCGTTGATTTTGAGTATACGGAGGACGGAAAGGCTCATAAGATCAATAACGACTGGGAAATGCCCGGGTATACACAGGGAACGTTCTTTACGGTGACGCAGGTGGATACGGATGAACTGAACCAATGGGAAGAGATAAAGGAACTGAATGACAAAGCGGTAGACTCCGCAGTGTTCGGCTTCACTTTCGATACGTCGCAGATAGCGGATAAGCTTTCAAACTGTAATGAAATCTGGCTGCGTTACCGCAGTGAGGTGATGACCGGGGTGCAGGATCCTGCGCAGTGCGTTCCCCAGATTAAGGAGGAACTGATGAAAGCGGGCTGGCAGGATGTCATCGACGAAGCACAGAGACAGGTAGACGAATTCATGGCAAATAAAAAATAGCAGGCAGGAACGGGAAAATGATTAGGATAATAGGCGAAGATATGCCAAATATGCCGTGGCAGGAGCCGCAAGGCGAAGGAAGGCTGCCGGTGTGGCGTTATGATGAAAACCCGATAATAGAAAGGTTTGCAACGAAGATTTCAAACAGTATTTTTAACAGCACGGTGGTTCCTTTCGGCGATGGCTTCGCCGGGGTATTCCGCTGTGACAGCAAGTCCGTCAGCATGGATATTTTTGCCGGATTCAGCAAGGACGGCATACACTGGGATATTTCGGAGAAACCGATAGTGTTTCAGGGGGCGCATCCGGAGGTGGCAAAGCGGGATTACCGGTATGACCCGAGGATCTGCTTCATAGAAGACAGGTATTATATCACTTGGTGCAACGGATATCACGGATATCCCACCATTGGAGTAGGATATACCTTTGACTTCCGGACGTTTTACCAGCTGGAAAATGCTTTCCTGCCGTTCAACCGCAACGGTGTGCTGTTTCCGCGCCGAATCAACGGAAACTACTGCATGCTGAGCCGTCCCAGCGATAACGGGCATACTCCGTTCGGGGATATTTTCCTGAGTGAAAGCCCGGATCTGAAGTATTGGGGGTGCCATAGATATGTAATGGGGGCGGTAAAAGGAGATGTCTCCGCATGGCAGAGCACGAAAATAGGCGCCGGAAGCGTGCCGATTGAGACGGATCAAGGGTGGCTTCTGATTTACCATGGCGTGATTCAGACCTGCAACGGTTTTGTCTACCGGATGGGATGTGCTCTGCTGGATTTGGAGGAGCCATGGAAGGTGATAAGGAGGACGAGGAGATATATTCTGGGGCCTCATGAACTGTATGAATGTGTAGGGGATGTGCCCAACGTAGTATTCCCATGCGCGGCATTGGCAGACGCGGCAACCGGGAGGATAGCCATATATTATGGATGTGCGGATACGGTTACCGGACTGGCATTTACCACGGCAGAACGACTGATGGATTATATGGAAGCAAATGATATAGAATAGGGACAATGGCTGCCGCAAACGGAAAGGAAAGCTTTGCGGCAGCTTTTTGCATGAATTTCCGGAACGGTAAACCGGAGACGGAAAGAAAAGTAAGGGAAGGAGAGAGCATAATGTCAAAAAGAGGAAGCAAGGTTATCGTGGGAATCGATCTTGGGGGAACCGCAGTTAAGATAGGGATTCTGAATCAGGAATATGATATTCTGGCACAGACTTCCTTTCCTACGGGTGCGGCAAGAACTTACGGGCAGGTGATTGCGGATATGGGGAAGACGGCAATGGCGCTGCTGGCTGAAAACGGATATGGATGGGAGGATTGCTTGGGAGCCGGAGTGGGCAGCCCGGGAACGGTTGACAGCGAAAACGGTATTGTATTATATTCAAACAATATCCGGTGGGATCATGTTCCGCTGGCAGAAGAACTGAAAAAATATCTTCCCATGCCTGTTTATGCAGATAATGACGCAAACTGCGCGGCGTTGGGAGAGGTCGTAAAAGGGGCTGCAAAAGGGTATGGGAATGCCGTGCTTCTCACGTTGGGAACCGGAGTGGGAGGAGGAATCGTCATTGGCGGAAAAATATTCGGCGGCGGGCATCCCGGCGGAGCCGAACTGGGACATATTAAAAACGGCTCCGAAGGGAGAAAGTGCACCTGCGGAAGATATGACTGCCTGGAGGCTTACTGCTCGGCCACGGCTCTGCAAAACGATGCCAAAAGAGTGGCTGCGCAACATCCGGAATCCCTGCTCCGGGAACTGTGCGGACATAATTTGGAGAGGATGAATGCCAAGATGCCTTTTGATGCCGCGGCATCGGGCGATGCCTGCGGAAAAAGGCTTGTGGAGAATTATATCGGGCATCTTGCGGACGGCATAACGGATATTGCCAATATTTTCCGGCCCGATATTATCGTTCTGGGCGGCGGCGTGTGTGCGCAGAAAGAGAAGCTGACGGAGCCGCTGAACGGATATTTGGAGAAAAACTGCTTTGGGGCATCCGTTGCATATGTGCCGCGGATAGTTACGGCAAGCAACGGCAATGACGCAGGAATGATAGGGGCGGCAAGCCTGGTGCCTGTCTGTGAAGGCGGAATGGGGTGAACAAGCTTTCAAGGACGGAAGCGGGGGAATGAGGAGGAAAGGGAAATGCTGAAAATTATATTTGGAGAAGCGGAGAATTCCGTTTATCATCCGCCGACATATTTTGACAATCGATATGAAGATGAGTGGATTACCGATCCGCTGGCAGGATGAATGAAGGGCCATGACGGGAATGATATATGCAGGAGAATAAAAACAGGAATCCGTTGTGGGGGGATTCCTGTTTTTATTCTCCTGCAAGGATTCAGTGCCCGCTGCTTGCAGCGGGGTGTTTCTTAGAAGTCTACTTCCGTGCCGTAATAGATGCAGGTAAATAATTTTTCCATGGCAGCGGGATCGATGGTTCTCGGATTGGATCCGGTACATGCATCGCCTACCGCAAGTTCGGAGATTTTCGCTATTTTCTCTTTGAATTCCGTTTCATCGATACCGAATTCTTTCAAAGTTCTGGGAATGTTCAGCTTTACATTGAACGCATCGATCTTTTCACATAAGCTGTTAATCAGTGCCTGTTCCGAATTGCCGGACAGACCCATCCGGCGGGCAATTTCTGCGTAGCGGGATGCTGCCGTTGCTTCTTTTGCATTATATTTGATGACAAAAGGAAGGTACATGGCATTGGCGCATCCGTGAGTAATGTGGCCGGTAGAGAAAGCGGCTCCGGTTTTATGTGCCATGGAATGTACGATACCGAGCAGAGCGTTGGAGAATGCCATTCCTGCCAGGCACTGTGCATAGTGCATTTCTTCTCTTGCGGTCATATTGCCGTTATAGGACGCAGGCAGGTAATCGAATACCATTTCAATTGCCTGAAGAGCCAACGGATCGGTAAAGGCACAGTGGAGGGTAGATACATACGCTTCGATGGCATGGGTCAGGGCATCCATTCCGGTATAGGCAACCTGCTTCGGCGGAAGTGCTTCCACAAGTTCGGGATCCACGATTGCCACATCGGGCGTGATGTTGAAGTCAGCCAGAGGGTACTTAATGCCTGCGGCATAATCCGTGATAACGGAGAAAGCGGTAACTTCGGTTGCGGTGCCGGAAGTGGAAGGGATAGCTGCGAACTTAGCTTTCTGCCTTAATTCCGGGAAATTAAAGGGGATGCACAAATCTTCAAAGGTGGTGTCTGGATATTCATAGAATGCCCACATAGCCTTGGCTGCATCAATCGGCGAACCGCCGCCCATGGCAACAATCCAATCCGGCTGGAAATCACGCATTGCCTGTGCGCCCTTCATTACGGTTTCCACTGACGGATCGGGTTCCACGCCTTCGAACAGGCTGACTTCCATACCGCCTTCTTTTAAGTATGCCACCGCTTTGTCAAGGAATCCCTGGCGTTTCATGGAACCGCCGCCTACTACAAGGATTGCTTTTTTGCCTTTTAAGTTCTTCAGCTCGGCCAGGCAGCCTTTTCCATGATAAATATCTCTTGGTAATGTAAATCTGCTCATTTTGTACCTCCGTTTATATGTTTTGCTTGTATCACTAATCTATATTATAGCTTAGAATAGGAAATAAGGCAATAAAATGTGCTATACTGATTGTGACATGCGAAACAGTTCAGTCCAGGACTTTGCATTTGCTGCAAAGTTCGTGTGAAGGTGTAAATTTAGCCGGAGAATCTGCCCCTCGCCGCAAGCGGCTTGGAATGGGCAGATTCCGTAACAGGGAAGCCGCAGGCTGAACGGTTACTTACATGCGGATTAATTCTCGGGAGGGAAAAAGAAATGAAAGGGATTGGATTGCTGATTTTAATAGTCTTTTACGCCGTTTATATAAGTAAGGCGGTTATGCAGAAAAGAAAAGGCATTCAGACGGATCAGATAGCAAGGGGCAAGGAGAAAAGCAAAGTATTCTATACGGAACTGGTTATGAAAGCGGCTGCTTACTCGGTGATTGCGGTTGAAGTCTGGAGTGTATTTCGGGCAGTTCCGGATATGCCCGGGTCATTGGCTGTTGGGGGAGCCGTTTTGGGGCTTGCCGGAGATGTTTTGTTTGCAGTGTCGGTTCTGACGATGAAGGATAGCTGGCGGGCCGGTATTGCGGAAAAAGACAAAACGGAAATGGTGACGGAGGGAATCTACAGTATAAGCAGAAACCCGGCTTTTCTGGCATTTGACTGTGTTTATGCCGGGCTGCTGTGCATGTTTTTTAATTGGCCGTTGCTGCTGTTTTCTGCTTTTGCAATTATCATGCTGCATTTGCAGATTTTGCAGGAAGAGAAATTTTTGGAAAGGACCTTTGGCAGGGAATACTTGGCTTATAAAAGTAAAGTGCGGCGGTATCTTGGGCGTAAATAAGCGATACCGGAAAGAGAACGGCATTCTGTCATGGGATGCTTTTCTTTTTCCGGCATGATGTTTTAAGTGGCGGCAGATTTTTCAATGATACATCTATGGATTTTTCTTCTCTTGTCATAGCAAATTCCTACCAACAGCACTTCGTCTGCCCATTTTTTAGCCTTTTGATGATATCCTTTTTCCTTTATTTGCGAAATGGCGGCTTCGCAGCTGTCATCTGCTTTCAGTTCCAAGATAAGTGCCGGCAGCCCCTTTTTCTTTGGAAGAAACATATAATCACAATATCCCTTTCCGCTTTTTGCCTCTCTTTCCACGAAATAACTGTCTCGTGCCGACAAATAACATAATGTGACCACACAAGAGAGGGAATTTTCGTCATTATATTGGAGAAACGGAATTTCTAAATCATGTACTTCCTCCAACATTGCAGCTACTTTTTCAGAATTCTCATCTAAGGTAGCTTTTAGAATTTCTTTTGAATGTTCCACAATCTGTCTGACTTCTCCCATACTGTCTCTGGACAGGACATGTTGGTATTTTTCCATAAGTTCATGGTTCGGTATGTTTAAATGGCCGTTATAGTAAGACAGGAAGCCATATACGGCCATTGCCGACAGAATCTCGTTCCGGCTGTTCATTCTGAGGTCAGATGCACCGTAACCTTGCAGCTCTGTTTCCACAGGAATTCCGGTTACCATGTGCACGATATCTTCCCGGACTGCTTCCGCATTATGTTCTATGCAGTCGGCAATTTCATTCATTGGCCCGGTTTCTGTCCAATAATTAAGGCAGACTCCGTCCGTCAATGCATAATTTACGGAACGTGGATTAAATAAATGTGTTCCGTCGTGAAGACGATAGCCGTCATACCAGTATGCCAAATCCTCATAAGGTATTGTTTTATGCTTTCTGCATAATTCCCGGACTTCATCTTCTGTAAGGCCAAAAAATTGCCCGTACTTGTGATCGTTCATGAAACTGTATTCGCGGAACATGTTCAGTTCCGAGCCGCTGGAATATTTCACAATGGGCAGCACTCCTGTCATATATGCCAGCAGTACATAAGGCTGGTCTTTCAGCAGGTTTTTCAGGAAGCTGAGATAGGCATCTTTGTCTTCTTGTGTCATGAAGCTTTTATAAAAAACGGAATCCCATTCATCTAAAAGGAATATAAAATGTTCCCCGCTGTCGGCCAGCATCTGGCTGACGGAAAAATATGTTTTATCTTTGAGGGCCGGGTATGCTTCCTGCAAATCCGTGCGTAATCCGGCAATTACCGAATTAATGTAATCCGGATATTTATTGCAGCAATCAGGCATCCTGCTGAAATCAATGTAAATAACGTTATATTTATTCCGGTGTGTTTCATAAGATTTCGTCCTGGTAATTGCAAGATTCTCAAATAGACTGGAGCAATCTATTCCTTTTGTATAGTAGGCACCCATCATATGGACATTCATGGATTTGCCGAACCGCCTTGGACGGGTAATGCAGATATATTGGCTGTTTGTATCTATTTTGCCGGAAATCTTTTCTATCAGCAGGCTTTTATCCACATATATTTCATTTTTCCGTGCTTTTCCAAATAATGTAAAGGCAGTTGCGGTATTCAGATAATTCATGCACATACCTCCGTTTCTCGGAATAAAAGTTATTGTAAATTTGTTTCAGTATAGCAGATTATAAACTTTTTTTCTATATTTAGTACTTAGGAACTTAATTTTCAAAATTGCGTCTGTGTTTGCCTTGGTAACTGTCCGGAGTGGAAGCAGTGGGGGCATAAAATATTAAAACCGATTTCCATGTACCTGCTTGATTTTGGTGAGCAACGAGCCAAATGGCTGCAGCGGGGTGTTGACTGGCAGTTTGCCTCACAGTATAATAAAAAACAGTGATAAGAATAAGAAGGGATGGCGGAAGTACGGGAGATTATGGGGGCATTGACATGGCGGGGAAGAAGCAGGGACGGAAAATACGAAACGGGCGGAAGAGGTCAGGGAGAGAATAATAAGGAAAATCAGTCATGAAAGTACATATTTTAGTAAAAAGCATAGCAGCCGGCCGGAATAAAATAATGCCCAAGGCATATGATTATCCGCCGGATATCCAAAACGTAGAGGATTTGATACGGGAAACGGTAGGAATCTGCCTGCACGAATTTGAAGAAAGAAGAAACGGGGTGAGGAACATGCCGTTGGAAGAGCAGGCAGCATCGGGAAAAGTAGTATATGGAATGTATTCCGAAAGGAAACCTCCGGATAGGGAAGAGGCAGTAAAAAATGCGGCAGAAGCCTTTCGGGACGGGACGGTGGCAATATTTGTGGACGGAAAAAAGATGGAAACCTTGACTCAAGAGGCAGGACTTCGGGAAGGCAGTCAAGTGGTTTTTGTCAAGCTGACACCGCTGTCAGCATCCTGTATGCTGTTGGACTGGATGTGCTGAAGCATCCGCATGCCATCGGAAACGCTCCGTCAGGAGCGTTTCCGGCCGTTATGAATCCCTTTTTCAATGATTCCGAAACCCAGCGGATAAGGTCCGGTGTGTACGCCGATGGTGGCTCCGATTTGATAAACCGGGATTTCTTTGATGTCATAGCCCTTTTCCGACAAAACGGTAACGGCGTGGTTGCGGAAAGCAATTCCTTCCTCCCGGTCATACCCATATCCTACCGCAATGCTGAAGCAGTCAATCCCAAGAGAACTTTCCTTCAGATATTCCAGTAAAAGTTCCAAGGCTTTCTGCGATGTATTTTTCCTTCCCCTTCCGATGCCGGAAGGAAAGATTTCACCTTGCTTTAAAGTGATGACCGGCCGGATATTCAGAACACTGCCTGCCAGTGCGGCGACTTTTCCGATGCGTCCGCCGTGCTTTAAATATTCCATATCCCCTACCGTAAAGAAAATCCTCCCGGTGCTTTTGATTTCTTCCAGCCGTGCCGCCGTTTCTTTGTAACCGACACCGTTGTCACGGAGGTTAGCCGCTTCTAAGACGTACTGCCCCTGAAGAACCGTATTGACGGTAGCGTCAATCACCGTAATCTCCGCATCGGGATATTTCTCCTGCACCAACGCCTTTGCGTTCATAGCCGACTGCATGGAGCCGCTGAACTTGGTCGTAATGCAGATACAGATGACGGGCATGCCTGCTTCTGCAAAAGGCAGGAAAGCTTCTTCATAATCTTGTATGGAAGGCATGGAAGACTTGGGGAATACCCCTTTTTGGTCAACCATTTGCCGGTAAAAATCCCGAATGCCGATTTCCACATTTTCTTTCAGATAATGTTCGTCGTCGAAGGAAACATAAAACGGAACGATGGTGATATTTTTTTCCTTGGCCAGTTCCGGAGGCAGGTCGCAGGAACCGTCGCTGATAATATGGAATGCTTCGCTCATAATCATAACCTCTTTTTTACCTGTTTTCTCATGTAAGGAACTGTTAAAGAATGAATCTTTACATCTGACTTGCCAAAATCTTCTTATGCTGCGTCATATGCAAAGTTGATTCTTAACAGTTCCTAATCTTCTTTTATATATAAAAATGAATTCCGCTTCTGAATATAGGATACTACGTTCCGAGAAAAAAATCAATTGCTATTAAACGTATGCCTTTTCCTTTTCGATTATAAAAACCGCTCTTAATATTAATAATAACCACTTTTAATAGTAATAACAACTGCTTTTAATAGTGATGATAGCTGTGTACGGATCCGACATAAGGCTAACTCTCATCTTTGGCTGGTTTGGTTGTTCGGAAATTACTGCGGAGGTAATATACACCCTATTCCCTGCAGCGGGATATTTGATGAAAAGCTATTGTATGAAAGCATGGCGGGGAGTAGAATAAAATCAAAAGATACGAAACGGAAGACGGGCGTTTGCAGCACCGCCGGCCGGGAGGGGGAGTTATGTTAGGTGATTATGAAGCACGCAGGGAATTTGTGGAGAAGTTTAAAGAGGAGTGGAACCGCAGGCTGGAAGGAGTGTCTGAGGAACTGCTTGACTTAGTGAAGCAGATTGAAAAAGAAGAAGATCACGAGTGGCTGACAGTGCCGGAAGAAGCCTTGGAACTGATAGAGGACAAAGGTATGCTTCCTTCCCGGGTGATGTGGGAATATTATGGAGGACTGGTAAAGCTATATGTCCCGGAGAAACATCGGAAAGCATACTATACCATCATAGACAAGCTGAATCAGTTTTCCTTTGCACCGTCCACAGGGCTTGGAAGTTCATGCAGGGAGGACGGTTATGGATCAAAGATATATGTTATGTTCCGTTTGCTTTTGGATTATAAAATACTGGAGTTTTACGGCGGAAATCTGGCTGCTTATCTAAGAAAGGAATTGCCGGAAGAATTGCTGGAGTTCAGGTCATACTCCAATCTGTATGCGATGCGCTATGCTCCGTATTTAATTGCGGGAGCCATAGACGCAAAAGATGAGGAGGTCATTCAGACAGTAAAAGAAATGTTAGGGGAAGGGGAGGCGGAACTGGACAATGCAGTGTTAAGCGGCATTGTGAAATGTTCGGATCGGTCTTTGCTTGATTTGCTGGGGCGCTTTCTGCTGGCGGCAGGGAATCAGGACGGACTGCGGAAAATGGTATGCCGAGTGGCCGACAGCGGAACCAGGGAGGCTTTTGCTTATATTTTCGGCTGCATTTGTGAAAATAAGCTTTACCTTCACGGTTCCGTGAAATTAACACTTATGGAAATAATGGATATATGGGACAGCAAAGGGCTGGATTTAATCATGGGGAAATATGGGGTGCAGCTACAGGAAGCTTTGCTGGACAAAGAAAAGGCGGAGGCATTCTGCCATTCCTCGGACCGGATATTAATTTATATCGGTTTGTGGGCCATGGGGAAATGCTGCAGGCAAGACACTATTGCAATACTGCGGGAATTTATAATGAAAGGCACAAAAGACCAGCGGATGATTATGGCTTATACCAATCGGTCACAGTGGGACAGGTATGAATGCCGGTATCTGGCAGAGCAAATGCTTGGCGGCGGGGAAGGGGAGATAGATTTGGAACTGACTGCGGCATATTGGAGATCTTTTTGTCTGGGGCTGGCGGAGTATCGGAACTACCGGAAAATATGGAAAGAAGGGGACGACGGTTTTCCCGAAAAGGTTTTTCTTTACTATTTCGATACAAAAGACAAGGCCATGGAGAAGGTGAATTTTCTGCACCGTCTGTTGGAGGAAATGCCGGCGAAAGAAGTGAAATTCCAGCCTTGTATATTTCCGTGGCACAGCGAAAAAATCACGGTATCCGGCATATGGAAACAGCTTTGCCTTCTGGCTCATATGCTGGAGGATGAGGAACTGGCCGATGAGGTGTTGGAGCATCTGGGTGAAATAAGGAAATCGGCCAATATGGGAAGCCGGGCGGATTATGCGGAACTGCTGCTCCGTAATCCTACAGGGAAAAAGCAGGTGGATAAGCTGGTCAGCCTGCTGGCGGACAAAGAAAGCGATACAAGGAAAAAAGCGGCGGAATTATTGGAAGGACAGGTTCTTGAGGACGTTCACTACGGGCTGCTGGAGGGGTATCTGCGTCTGAAAAACGGTGAGATAAGAAGGCTTGCCCTTGAATTTCTGAAAGGGCAGCAGCCGGAACGGATTGCGTCTTCCGTGGAGAGGCTTATTGCGTCGGAAGACAGGAGGATGCAGAAAGGTGGGCTGGATCTTGCCTTGGAGACGGTGAAAGAGGAAACGGCGGAACCGCAGCTGAAAGAGAAACTGCGGCAGCTGGTTTCCCGGATAGAGGAACCGGAGGAGAACGAGAAAATATTGCTGCGGCGGATTTTGGGAGAGAATACTGAGAAAGAGCCGGCAGCAAAGGAAGAGGGTTACGGGCTGTACCGGGAGGATGCGGTGATTTCGGCTCCGGAGAAAAAAGCGGACAGGCAGGCGGTAACGGAATACTTTCGTATAGACAGCGGGACGATAGACAAGATAGTGCAGAAACTGGCAGACATGGTGCATAAAAATGCAGGCTGCAGCTGCATTGACAAGAATGGGGAAGAGATAAGGCTGGACGATTATCTGGAAAGAGAAATGGGATATTTCTATGGGACGGAAATGCCTTTCCGGGATTTGTGGGAAAAATTTTATTCGGAGGAAATCGGGGATGTCCGTTTGCTGACCATTTTCCGGCTTACCCTGAGATGCGGGACAGGCAGGAAAAAAGAAGAAAAGCAGGAGTCCTTCGGGCAGTGGAAACATAAACTTTTGGGAAGGACGGTAACGGAGTATGTAATGCCGGAAGGAATCGGCATTACCGAAAGAACACTGTGGAGGGCCGCGCAAAACCTTGCCGATATTTTCGGCACCGGTGAATTAGGGAAGATTGGAATGGAGATGTTCCGCTGGATGCTGGAGGACATGGAACCGGAGCAGATGTGGCATAAGAAAACGATTAGGGGCCGGACTTATTGGAATTCCTTTCTGGAAGAGGATGTTTTTTGGGGAATTTTGAGGGCGGCGGAAAAAGAGAAGGGAGCGGAGTCTTTTGCCAATCGTTTTTATTTATATGCCGGCATGGATGAAAAGTACGGATTCCAAAGGACAAGATGCAGAAAATATAGTATGTTTTCAGGCAATCACGATTTGCTGGATATAGAGGATTATGTGAAAGCTTTTTCCCTTGGGCTTATAGAAGAAGACATTATTTATAAAAAGATAATGGAAGTCTGGGGACCGGAATATACGTTGGATAGGCTGGAGGGCTTTGAAGAAGGTTCGGATACATGGAAAAGGCGTAGAATAGAAGAACTTTTTGAAGATTCCGAGGAAGAAAACCGGAACTTTATGGAAGCGGGGCATCATATTTACGGCCGGCTGGTGAACCGGATTTTAAAAGAGGAATTAAGCCGAGGGGAGATGCCCACGGTATTTTCGGAGTATGTCTGGGGAGTCAATCATATCTACGGCATGGAACATTTTGTGGAACTGCTGAAAGCTTTGGGCGACGGAAAACTGGACCGGAATCGGGCGGATACGGACGGGAAAGCGGAATGCCTGAGCCGTCTGCTTCTTGTCTGTACCCCGAAAGAAGGGGACAATGGGGGACGGCTGAGGGATTTGCTTACGGATAAAACCACCGGTAAGGTTTCCGTTTCGGATAAGCGGCTGACAGAGGCCGGGATGTATGCGCCCCAGTGGCTTGGGGTTCTGGAGGAATATTTCGGGATTCCGGGTTTCCGCAGCGGATGCTGTTACTTTATTGCACATATGGCAGGATGGCTTTCACCGCAAAAGCAAGCCATGATTGCCAGATATACGCCTCTTTCGGCAGAGGAACTGGCAGCAGGGGCTTTTGACAGCGGGTGGTTTTTCGGGGTTTATGAGATTTTGGGAGAGGAAAAGTTTCGCTGGCTGTATGATGCGGCAAAGTATATTTCGGACGGAAGTAAGCATGTACGGGCAAGGAAGTATGCGGATGCGGCGTTGGGCAGGGTGACGGCAGAGGAACTGGAGGCAAGGATTGAGGAAAAAAGAAACAAAGATTTGCTGATGAGTTATGGCTTAGTTCCTTTCCGGGATAAAAGCGATATGTTCAGGCGGTATGAATTTTTGCAGCGTTTCCGGAAAGAAAGCCGTAATTACGGAAGCAGGAGAAGAGTCAGCGAAGCGGAGGCGGTGAATATGGCTCTGCGGAATATGGCGACCATGGCAGGATATGCGGATACGATGCGTCTGACTTTAGCTATGGAAGGCGAAGCGGCTAAAGAATATGGGAAATATATGGAATGGCATACAGTGGCGGACGTACAGGTAAGGATAGAAATTGATGCACAGGGTATTCCCGCCGTAGTCTGTGAGAAAGAAGGAAAGACGCTGAAATCAGTGCCTGCCAGACTGAAGAAGGAGGAATGGATGGCAGCTGTGCTGAAGGCCTATAAAAAGCTGAAAGAACAGAGCCGCAGGTGCACTCGCATGTTTGAGCAGGCTATGAAAGACAGGGAAAAATTTAGTTTTGGAGAATTGCTGGAATTAAATAAAAATCCGATTGCCGCACCGGTAGCCCAAGGGTTGGTATTTATTCCCGCAGGGGTGCTGACTTCCGAAGGACAAGGGCAGGAGGGGGAAAGTACGGACGGGCTAAGGAGCGGTTATTTTACGGAACGGGGGCTTTTAGGACCCAAAGGACAGTTGGCCGAGATTCCTCCGGCTACCCTTTTGCTTGTGGCTCATCCAATCGAATTGTTTGCGGAAGGCACGCTGGAGGCCTATCAGAGGGGCTGCTATGACGCCGTCCGGTCAGGCACGGTAAGAAAGCAGCCGTTTAAGCAGATTTACAGGGAATTTTATCTGAAATTGGAAGAGGAACTGGAACAGCCAAAAAGCCGGGCATTCAGCGGATATCAAGTGGAACCCGTGAAAGCCCTGGCCTGCCTGAAGGGGCAGGGATGGATTGCCGATGTGGAAGAGGGCATACAGAAAATATGCTACGGACAGAACATGATTGCAGGGATACGGGTATTGTCGGACTGGGTGACGGCAGAGGACTTGATGACCCCTTCCATAGACTGGGTGGATTTTTATGACCGGCTCAGCCATGAGCAAGTGTGCATGAAAGATGTGCCCGATGTGGTTTACTCGGAGATTATGCGGGATGTGGATTTGGCAGTAAGCGTTGCTTATGTGGGAGGCGTGGATCCGGAAACCTGCCGTTCCACTATGGAAATGCGGAAAGTGATAGCGGAATATAATTTGCCGCTGTTTGGAATAACGAATGTGAAATTTGTGAGAAACCATGCGGTCATACAAGGAAAGCGGGCGGCCTATACCGTTCATATGGGGAGCGGCGTAGTCCATCGCAAAGGCGGCCCGCAGATAAATATAAAGGCAGTGCCGGCACAGAAGCGGGGAAGGATTTTCCTGCCGTTTGTGGAGGAGGATCCGAAGACCGCGGAGATATTGTCTAAAATTATTCTGTTTGCAGCAGACGATAAAATTAAGGATTCGGAAATACTGCGGCAGATTTGAGCACGGAAATCAATTTGAGGTTTTCTGCCTGCGCAGCTGCCAGACCCGGAAGCCTACGGACAGCCAATGCCCCTCGGCAAG
>CAJTVK010000007.1 GCA_910579645.1 uncultured Lachnospiraceae bacterium
CTGACGCAAACATCAAGCACTGATTACTCAAGGATTAATGCAATGATGTACTAGTGCACAAGTAGGGGATTCTTAATTATTTAAATAAAAAAGAAATCATAAACAGTAATTTGTTCAAAAAATATAAAAATCACTCATTTTAAGGAGAATAATATAAAAGTTGCACAAACCGAAAGAAAGTACTTCCTTCATAACCGCATTCCATTGAAATCAATTTCAGAAATGATATAATAGGAAATAGTTAAAATGAGGAAAGAAATGATAAGAAAGGGGTGGTCAGAGAGTGGCAACCAGTAAAGTAGAACAGCTGAAAGGGAAATTGATTGTATCCTGTCAGGCACTTCCCCATGAACCGCTGCATTCGTCATTTATCATGGGAAGAATGGCATTGGCCGCAAAAGAAGGCGGTGCGATGGGCATTCGGGCTAACACAAAGGAGGACATCAAAGAAATCCAGTCACAGGTGGACTTGCCGATTATTGGCATTGTAAAACGTGATTATGAAGACAGCAAAGTATACATAACACCCACTATGAAGGAAATTGATGAACTGATGGAAGTGAAGCCCGAAATCATTGCGGTGGATGCCACAGGCGCGGTACGTCCCGGAGGCGTGTCCCTGGATGATTTTTTCCGGCAGGCAAAGGAAAAATATCCGGAGCAGCTATGGATGGCAGACTGTTCCACGGTAGAAGAGGCTCTTCATGCCGACGAATTAGGGTTCGATTTTATCGGCACGACGATGGTCGGTTATACCGAGCAGAGCAGGAATGACAAGATTGAAGCCAATGATTTTGAAATCATCAGGAAAATCGTAGCAGGCGCGAAGCATAAGGTAATAGCGGAAGGGAACATCAACACGCCGGAAAAGGCAAAGCGTGTGGTGGAACTGGGTGTGTTCAGCGTAGTGGTAGGCTCGATTATCACAAGGCCGCAGCTGATAACCAAGTCGTTTGCAGAAGCATTGAAATGACAGAGAAAAGTAAGAAAGTGAGTGGAAAATGAGAAATTTAGATAAGTATAAGGGAGTTATCCCGGCATTTTATGCATGTTATGATAAAGAGGGAAATATCAGTCCGGAAGGCGTCCGGGCACTGACAAAATATTTTGTGGAAAAAGGAGTCAAGGGAGTCTATGTAAACGGCTCTTCCGGTGAATGTATTTACCAGAGCGTGGAAGACCGCAAAATTGTCTTGGAAAACGTGATGGAAGCTGCGGAAGGGAAACTTACCGTAATAGCCCATGTAGCCTGCAATAACACGAAGGACAGTCAGGTATTGGCAGCCCATGCACAGAGCCTTGGCGTGGATGCCATTGCATGTATCCCTCCTATTTATTTTCATCTGCCGGAATATGCCATTGCGGAGTATTGGAATGATATCAGCAGCGCGGCTCCCGATACCGATTTCATTATTTATAACATTCCGCAGCTTGCAGGCGTTTCGCTGACCCAGAGTTTATTTGCGGAAATGAGGAAAAATCCCCGTGTCATCGGCGTGAAAAATTCTTCCATGCCCGTTCAGGACATTCAGATGTTTAAGCAGGCGGCAGGCGATGATTATATCATTTTCAACGGTCCCGACGAACAGTTTATCAGCGGACGTATCATAGGTGCAGAGGGTGGCATCGGAGGAACCTATGGAGTGATGCCGGAATTGTTCCTCAAAATGGATGAACTGTTAAAAGCCGGAAAGACGGAAGAGGCAATGCAGGTGCAGTATGACGCAAATGCCGTTATTTATAAAATGTGTGCCGCTCACGGAAACATGTACGGCGTAATAAAAGAAATCCTCCGCATCAACGAAGGCCTTGAACTGGGCGGGGTACGCAAGCCTCTGGCTTCCTTAATTCCTGCAGATATGGTCATCGTGGAAGAAGCGGCAAAAATGATTAAGGATGCGAAAGCGAAACTGTAGCCGGCAACATGCTGATTTATGCCTGAAAAACCATTTCCCGTAACCGGATTGATATGCAGCCATATACGGCTGGCCGCTCTGCGGGAATGAATTTCAGGCATGCTGACGGCGGCTTATGGGCAAATCTGCGGAATAAGGCCGGCAAGCTTTTCGGCAAGGCATCGGTGTCCGTCAAGGCTTAAATGCATGTGGTCGTAAGGATACATGCCTACTCCCGGAACGGTAGCGGCATCTAGGAAATGACAGCCTAACCGCTGTGCCGCTGCCCGGTAAAGGGGGGCAAGAGCCTTGGATTTTTCGATACAGCCTTTTCCCATTTCGGGGCCGATTTCGGTTTCGTAATAGCCTTCTTCCACAGGAGGCGGCGCAATGATAAGCACATTCGGTTTGTCCCGCCATGCTTCCGAGGTGCGGATTGCCTTGGTCACTAACCGTTCCAGACCCTTAGTGATATTTTCCGGGGTCGCGGAAAAACGTTCTTTTACATCATTGGTGCCAAGCATAATAATGAGCAGATCCAACGGCTCATGGGTAAGCATGCAGGCATGGATATAGGAATAGCCGCTTAAGCCTTCAAAAAGAGGATCTTCAAAGGATGTGGTCCTGCCGCTTAAGCCTTCTTCACGCACAAGATAGCCGGAGCCCAGTAAATCAGCCAAAAGGCAGGGCCAGCGTTCTTTCTCCGTGAAGCGTCCTAAATTAGAGGAATTATAGCCGTGAGTGTTGGAGTCGCCGAAGCAGACAATGGTTTTGGTTGCCGTATTCATAAAATGCCTCCTTTGTTTTTTTCTATCATAGCATTGCGGGAGATGAAAGAGCAATCAAAAACATCCGGACAGCAGGGATGATTATGTATAATTATATAAAGTCAATTGTTCCTATTGTGGAATCAAAATATGACAGTTTTACAAACGTAGAGAAAAATATCGCTGATTTTTTTCTTAGCAATCAGCGGGAGATAGATTTCTCGGCACAGAATGTGGCAAAGGAGATATTTGTTTCCGAAGCATCTCTTTCCAGATTTGCAAAGAAATGCGGATTTCACGGATACCGGGAATTCATCTACCAATATGAGAAAACTTTTACCCAGAAAAGCGAGGTAGTGGCAAACAGCACAAGACTGGTATTGAACACCTATCAGGAACTTCTGAACAAGACTTACAGCCTTGTGGACGAGGCTCAGATCGCCAGGGTAGTAAAATATCTTTTTGAGACGGAGAGAGTAGTGGCATGCGGGAAAGGAAGTTCCGGGCTTGCGGCAAGTGAGATGGAAAGCCGCTTCATGAGAATCGGCGTGGACATTGATTCCCTGCAGGATACGGACCGGATGCGCATGCAGTCAGTTTTTTTAAATAAAAGAAGCTTAGTCTGCGGGCTGACGCTCAGCGGAGAGACAAGAGAAGTGCTGTATCTTCTGAAAGAAGCCTATAAAAAGGGGGCAAAGACAGTGATTATCACTGCCAATGACAAAAACATGTATGCGGATTTCTGCAGTGAGGTAGTTTTGGTAGCCTCACTGAACCATCTGAATCATGGAAATGTCATATCGCCGCAGTTTCCGCTGCTTGTCATGCTGGACATCATTTATAATTATTATGTCAGCCATGAAAAGTATGTGAAAGCAGAACTGTACGACGATACCCTGCGGGCATTGGAATCGGGGCATTCTCATATCCCGGACTATCTGCAGGCAGATTGATAAGACGGCATAAAAGGAGCGGGGGAAATGTGGCAGGATATTTTTAATCCGGAAAATCTGTTTTTCAGAACGCTTTCCAAAGGAGTGGACTTGGTGGGGCTTTCGCTGTTATGGCTATTGCTCTGCATTCCGGTCGTCACCATCGGATCGGCAACGGCGGCCTTATATTATACGGTCGTAAAAGTTTTCCGTTACAGAAAGGAGGAAGCTTTCAAGACATACCTTAAAGCTTTCCGGGAGAACCTGCGGCAGGGGATATCCGTTACATTGGTTTGCATTCCGGCGGCAATTTTTCTGGCATGGGGCTATAATGTCATGGCAAACAATATTTCCACCTCGGCAGGGGTCGTCATGTACATGGCATACTATGTGGTGCTCTTAGTGCCTGCGGCGATTTTCTGCTATATCTTCCCTCTGATGGGAAGGTTTGAATTTCAGACAAAGGCTTTGTACCGCACCGCCTTTATTATGGCTTTCCGTCATCTGCCTTCCACGGTCATCGTCGTTATGCTGACGGTTGAAATGGCGGTATATACCATAGAAAAGTGGTGGCCGGTATTGATTACGCCGGTGCTTACCATGCTCTTGGTTTCTTTGTTCTTAGAGCGTATTTTTCCGAAGTACTTAAGCGGGGAAGAAATGGAAAAGTTTGGTTTTTGCAGGTAGGCCTTATAGGAAGACGGGCAATCATCCGTTCAGGCTGAGGCTTGCCTGAAAAAATAAATTAAAAGAAAAGGAGAAAAAATATGAAAAAAATGTCAAAAAAGTTTTTGGCTCTTGGTCTTTCACTGATCATGGTGCTGTCTATGGCAGCATGCGGCAACAGTTCTGACAACCAACAGCCAGCGAGCCAGCCGGCACAGGAGTCCGAGCCGGAACCGGCAAAAGAGGAGACACCGGAAGCGGCTCCGACAGAAGACGCTTCCGAAGCTGAAGCAGAAGCAGAAAGCACGGGAGACACGGCAGGAGCGGATCAGAACGCATCCATTACCCTTTGGACATATCCCATCGGCAAATGGGGAGATTCCGCAACGGTTGACGGCCTGATTGCAAGCTTCAATGCGCAGTATCCCGGAATTACCGTAACCGTGGAATATCTGGACTACACCAACGGCGACGACCAGGTGAACACGGCAATCGAAGGCGGTCAGGCTCCCGATATCGTAATGGAAGGGCCGGAACGTCTGGTAGCTAACTGGGGTTCCAGAGGACTGATGGTTGACTTATCCGATCTTTTTGCATCGGAAGCAGGCGGTGAGATTTATGAGTCCGTAGAATCGGCCTGCAAGTCACCGGACGGAAAGTATTATGAATATCCTCTCTGTATGGTAGCACACTGCATGGCTATCAATCAGACGATGTTTGAGGCAGCCGATGCTATGCAGTATCTGGATGCGGAAAACCACACTTGGACCACGGAGAACTTCTTAAAGGCTGTTCAGGCAGTATATGATTCCGGTCAGGAAAACGTAGCGGCTATTTACTGCTCCGGCCAGGGCGGTGACCAAGGAACCAGGGCTATCGTCAACAACCTGTACAGCAGCACCTTCACAAATGCAGAGCATACCGCTTATACGGCAGACACACCGGAAAACATCAAGGCTCTGGAAACCTTATATGCACAGGACGGCATTAACTTCGATGCATCCATTAACGGCGGCGAGGAAATTACCCTGTTCCGCAACGGCACACTGGCAATGTCCTTCTGTTGGAATGCTGCACAGCAGACAAATGCAGACAACTCTGCGGCAGGCACAACAAACAACGGAGATACCATTCTTCCGATGCTGTTCCCTTCCGACGACGGAAAGACGGAACTCTGCGGCGGCATCTGGGGCTTCGGCGTATTTGACAACGGCGACCAGGCTAAGATTGACGCAGCGAAGACCTTCATCGACTTCATCTGCAACAACCCGGACCAGGTAAAAGAGAGCGTAAAAGCTTCCACATACTTCCCGGTACGTCCTACCCTGACAGGCATTTATGACGGAATGGAAATTGCGGATACTATGGATACATTCTCTACATACTTCATGCCTTCCATGGGCGACTACTATCAGGTTGTTCCCGGCTGGGCAGAAGCTCGTACGGAATGGTGGAACATGTTGCAGCGCATCGGCACAGGCGGCGATGTAGCTACGGAAGTTTCCACTTTTGTAACGAATGCTAACACGGCTGCAAATGCAGGCAACTAATGAGTGATTCCCGCTGGCGGCAGCAGGGCAGAGAATTCTCCCTGCCGCCGCCGCGAAACTCTATGTATGGATGGGAGAAGCATTCCCTTCCCGCATAAAACAAATCAAAGAGAGGGGTGTTATTCATGGCAAAATCATCCAACATGACAAGCAGAAGCAAAGCGTTGGTGCGGCGGGAAACACGTTCGGCCTATCTTTTCCTTCTGCCGAATATGATATTCTTTATAGGATTTGTTGTAATCCCTATGGTTCTTTGTATTTACACTAGTTTTTTTGACTCCACGATGGGAAAAGATGCGAAGGATGTTTTTATAGGCTTCCAAAATTATATTGAACTGTGGAAGGATCCGATTTTTGTCCGTTCTTTGAAAAATACGTTTGTTATTGTAATTGTTTCGGTGCCCGTGGTATGTATTTTCTCATTATGGGTGTCCGCTCTTATTTATAAACTGAAAGGCCCTATTCTCTCTACTTTCCGCTGTGTTTTCTATCTGCCGGTAGTAACCGGTTCGGTAGCGGTAACCGTAGTTTGGAAATGGATGTTCAATAACTATTATGGTATTTTCAATTACATCGGAAAAGGATTAGGGCTGGTTGATAAGAATATTAACTGGCTGGGAGATGAAAAATACGCTTTATGGTGTATTATCCTCATCCTGCTTACGACTTCGGTAGGGCAGCCTATTGTGCTTTATGTATCTGCCCTCGGAAACGTGGATACTTCTCTGGTAGAAGCATCCGAAGTAGACGGGGCTACAAACTTACAGCAGTTTTGGAAAATCAAATGGCCGCTTATCATGCCGACCACATTATATATTTTGGTCATCACCACGATTAACAGCTTCCAGTGTTTTGCGCTGATTCAGCTGCTGACCTCCGGTGGGCCGAACCATAGTACGGATACTGTTATGTATTATATTTACTATACAGCATTTAAGCTTTACCGTTATGGCTATGGAAACGCAATGGGCGTAGTTCTTGCAATCTTCATTGCACTCCTTTCCGCTGTACAGTTCAAGCTGGCTAAGGAAAAATAGGAGGTGAAAGTATGAATTCAGGTATTAAACGAACAAGCGTATATACAATTGTGTCAATGGTTATATTGATTATTCTTGCAATCCTGTTTGCTTTTCCTCTGTACTGGATTGTTACGGGTGCCTTTAAGACAGCGGCATCCATTAATGCAACGACTCCGGACTGGTTTCCGAAGGAATGGGTAATGGACAATTTCAACAAATTGTTCAGCCGTCAGACTGCCCCTCTGTGGGAACTGGCAGTACCTTTCGGCAGCAAGTTTTCGGCGGACGGGAAACCCATTGTTTTCTTTGCCGGCCCTGTCGTGCCCGCAGCTATCCGCTGGCTGGTGAACACGGTGTTCATGGCGGTAATGGCTATGATACTCACCTGTATCACCGCAGCCATGGCAGGATATGCATTGGCGAAAAAAAGGTTCCGCGGACAGCAGCTGTTGTTTACGCTGATTGTATGCGCAATGGCATTGCCGAAGCAGGTTATCCTGATTCCTTTGCTCCGTGAAATGTCTACATTATCTTTATACAATACGATTTGGGCCGTTATCTTCCCTACCGTAGGATGGCCTTTCGGGGTATTCCTTATGAAGCAGTTTTCGGAAGGGGTTCCCGGGGAAATGCTGGAGGCTGCAAGGATTGACGGTGCAGGAGAGGCGAAGACTTTTATTGAAATCGTGCTTCCGATGATTAAGCCCGGTATCGGCGCATTGGCAATCTTTACTTTCATCAACAGTTGGAATGACTATTTCATGCAGTTGATTATGTTAAACAGTACCAGCAAGCTGACGATTTCCCTTGGTATCGCAAAGCTGCAGGCAGAGAACTCTACGGATTTTGGTCTGATTATGGCGGGGGCTTCATTGGCGGCCATACCGATTATAGCTATATTTATTGCTTTCCAGAAGTACTTTACGCAGGGAATTGCAATGGGAGCCGTGAAAGGGTGATGGATATTGTGTGTAAAATACCTGGCAGTTTGCTGCCGGGTATTTTTTGTGATGTGTTTTAGGTTTGGTATTGTTGAATTGGGGGTTGGGTGAGACGGGTATTAATCGGTGAGCTGGGTATTGATTGATGAGCCGGGTATTAATCGGTGAGCCCGATGTTGATGGATGAGCCGGACGCACCTGCCCTTATATAGCTGTCCTAAGGACGCGCTTCCGCTCAGCGTCAAACGCAACGGTACTAAGCTCGAAATCTGCCGCCGGCAGATTTAAACCTCGCTAAGTGCCGGCGTTTTCCGATGGTCCTTAGGACAGCTATATAAGGGCAGGTGCTGTGCATTGGCACAATTTCCGGATGACATAGCCTGCTTTATTTCCGCGAGCAATAAGGGAAATAGCCATGCTTGCATGGATATTTGACGAAAGCAGCGAGGGTCAAATATCCTGCCCTCTGGGGCACTTCAAATTTGACGCCCCGCTGCTCACGGCGGGGTATTTGACTGATTTAAGATGTATACTTGCCCTGCTTACATTGTTTAAAAACCGAAAACGGATTTGAATATCTGTTCCCTGTTGTAAGAGGTGTCATAATATGGCAAATTATATATTTTGCATTGTTCTTTCAGGTTTTTACTTATTGTTACGATGCTTGCACAATCCTTTTTGTTTTCTTCTTCAGATTTATAGTAGGTATAGTCCTTTGGTGTGTCGTATTTTTTCAAAAGTTTATATCTTTCTTCAGGAGTTACTTCTGATGTGCCGAAATAATATATTTCACAAACAGAAGAATCTATATGCTGAATATAATGCTGCGGCAATAATTGAAAGATATCGATTACCATCCCATAATCGCATTCGTTATATTCTCCGCTGTCTATCATTGCGTGAATGAATAATGCCATCTTAGAACTAATATATTGAATATTTTTCCAAAGATCTGTATCTGCATCGGAATTAATGCCTGTTTCAGGAAATACTTTTTCAATGCCTGCAATTATTGAGTCCATGCTTATATGCTGATATCCCCAATTATGCGATATTTTTTGAGAAATGGCGCTTTTTCCTGACCGTGGCACACCTGCAATGATAATATGTTTCTTCAAAAGTTTCCCTCCATAGATAAAGTTCAATTGTGATTTGATAATTTTTAAGGAGATTATTAACTGTTACAGTTTATGATCAAAGTCCTCGCTCGTCCTTGAAAAAAGTCACTAAGTTTATCGTAGGTGAACTTCCCTTAAAGTTTTCCTCATATTATATCCCCCACAGGGCATTACGAACCCTGATAAGGGAAACAAAATTACAAAAAATATTATATCACAAAATATACGGGAATTGTGAGCCGGTTGAATAATAATCAAGCCAATCAATGGCGGTTTCCGCTCCGGAACCTCGTTTTCCACATTACCGGAATCATGGCTTTTTGGTGCAAGAATATTCAGCATAAATCTATGATACACAAAATTATGCCGACACACAGCACCGGATATTATGTAATTGTCATAAGAACCGTCGGAAAACGCCGGCACTTAGTGAGGTACAACTCTGCCATCGGCAGAGTTCGAACTTAGTGCCGCTGCGTTTGACGCCGAGCGAAAGCGGGTTCTTAGGGCAATTACATAATATCCGGCGCGTTCTGCCTGCTTCTACAATCAACGAAACATCCACCCTTTCTGCATCCGCCAAATATCCGGCGCGTCTGCCTGCTTCTGCAATCAGCGAAACATCCACCCTTTCTGCATCCGCCAAATATCCGGCGCGTCTGCCTGCTTCTGCAATCAGCGAAACATCCACCCTTTCTGCATCCGCCAAATATCCGGCGCGTCTGCCTGCTTCTACAATCAGCGAAACATCCACCCTCTCTACAACCACCAAATATCCGCACAAATACGGCTGTTTGCTTATTGCACACAGAATCAAATATTTCTTTGGACAACCCCAAAAGAGTATGCTATAATTTTCATACCATAAATCAAATACCCATTGCAAATAAGGTGGGATTTGATGCCCGCGGCAGTCGTCAAATGGCTAAATAAAAAATCGGTTTAGACAGCCGCTTGCCTCATTGCCCGCGGGAATGAAATTCTGATAAACGAAGCGGAAAGGGATGGTATAAGACATGGAACATTATTACCAGCCGGAAATCGAATGTGCGTCCCGGGAACAGATTCGGGCTTGGCAGGATGAGAGACTGGCTAACACAGTAAAACGGGTTTATGCAAACGTTGATTTTTACAGAAAAAAGATGGACGAGGCCGGAGTTGCGCCGGAAGATATTCATTCGACAGACGATTTACATAAACTTCCGTTTTTGACAAAAGATGATTTGCGGGAAGCATATCCTTACGGTCTGTTGGCAGCACCGCTGTCTGACTGTGTAAGGATTCAGTCCACCAGCGGGACGACCGGGCGCAGGGTGGTGGCTTTTTATACACAGCATGACTTGGACTTATGGGAAGAATGCTGTGCCAGGGCTATCGCGGCGGCCGGCGGCACGAAGGAGGATGTGGTGCATGTCAGCTATGGGTACGGGCTGTTTACCGGGGGGCCCGGACTGAACGGCGGTTCCCATAAAATCGGTTCCCTGACGCTTCCCATGTCTTCCGGAAATACGGAACGTCAGATACAGTTCATGTGTGATTTGGGTTCCACCATTCTGTGCTGCACGCCTTCCTATGCGGCTTATCTGGCAGAGTCTATCCGGGAGAGGGGGCTGCAGGATAAAATTCGGCTGAAAGCGGGGATATTCGGCGCGGAAGCCTGGACAGAGGAAATGCGCCATGATATCGAAGAAAAACTGGGGATTAAAGCTTTTGATATCTATGGACTGACGGAAATATCCGGTCCCGGCGTTTCTTTTGAATGCAGCGCACAGACCGGAATGCATGTGAATGAAGATCATTTCATTGCGGAAGTAATCAATCCGAAAACAGGAGAGGTTCTCCCGGACGGCGAGAAAGGGGAATTGGTATTTACCAGCATCACAAAAGAAGCGTTTCCTCTTATCCGCTACCGCACTAGGGATATCTGCATCCTCAGCCATGAAAAGTGTTCCTGCGGCCGTACTCATGTGAAAATGACCAAGCCGTTAGGACGGAGCGATGATATGCTGATTGTCAAAGGGGTGAATGTATTCCCGTCGCAGATCGAAACGGTATTGCTGAACCAAGGCTATCCTGCCAATTATCAGATTATTGTGGATCGTCACAATAACAGCGACACGATTGAAGTGCAGGTTGAGATGACGCAGGAAATGTTCTCGGACAATGCAGGTATCGTGGCCGAGAGGGAAAAGAAGCTGGTAGATGCGCTGAAGGCTATGCTTGGCATTTTTGTGAAAGTGAAGCTTGTGAATCCGAAGGCCATTACAAGGAGCGAGGGGAAAGCTGTCCGTGTCATTGACCGGAGAAACTTATATAAAGGGTGACGGGCAGGACAACTAAGCATCCGGATAGGAGGAGTTTATGACAGTAAAACAAATTTCTGTATTTGTAGAAAATAAGGCGGGAAAGTTGGCGGAACTGACGGAATACCTGCACCAGCAGGATATAGACATGCGGGCTCTGTCCATTGCGGAAACACAGGACTTCGGCATTGTGCGGATGATTGTGGACGATGCGTATAAAACCTCCTGCATTTTGAAAGAAGCAGGTTATGTGGTTTCCATCACCCCTGTGCTGGCAGTGGAAATGCCGGACGAACCGGGAAGTCTGTTCCGGATTCTGCAGACGTTGGGGGAAGGAGGCATAAATCTGGAATATATGTATGCATTCCTGACCCGGAAAGAAGCTACTGCCTATATGGTGCTTCGGGTAGAGGACAATGAAAAGGCGGCGGAAGTGCTGAGCCGGAAGGGGATTCATACGGTTTCCCAAGATGTAATTTCCAATTTGTAAATAAGGCTTCATCTTGATGTTTATTCCCGCGGGAAACGAGCCAAGCAGCCGCACCTGTGCGGATATTCGGCGACTGCCGCGAGAGTCAGATTGATGCCCGTTGCTTTCAGCGGGGCTGTTGACTCATAGGAGAGTGGAAAGCGGAAACTTTCGGCTCTCCTATTTGAGTGAGTAACAGCTTTATCCTAAGCAGCGGATTTCCACCCATTTAGTCATTATTCGGGCATGGCATGCTGACATTCCTGAATAATGACTTGCGGCAGGAGTGCCGGCTGCGGAGAACAAGAAATCAGGAGGCAGAACAATGCTGCGTATGTTTAAGACACATAGCATAAGGAAACAGACAGAGCTATCTTCCTGTTTATGGGATTTTAGCACAATGCCGGAGGACGGCAGTGAATCCGTGAAAATGAAGGCACTGGTGCCCGGATGTTGGGAGACTTACCCGGGACTGCGGGGCTATCGGGGAAAGGGATGTTTTGAGAGAAGTTTTTATGCTTCCGGAAATATCCGGCTGGAATTTAAAGGAGTAAGCCATACGGCGGAAGTATTCCTTGACGGCAAAAAAGTGGCTTCTCATTACAATGCCTATACGCCCTTCTCCGCAGTGGTAACGAATCTTCCCGCAGGAAATCACCGGCTGAAAGTCTGCGTGGACAATGGGTTTGGAGAAAACTCGGCATTGCATGTGGAAAATGATTATCAGACCTATGGCGGAATTACTAGGGGCGTAGCCTTGGAGGAACTGGGCGAAGCATATATACGGCAGATTCATGTCACTCCCGAGAAAATTTCCGACGGCTGGAAGGCCTTGGTAAAAGTCAGCCTTCATAATCTTTCCGACCGGATATTTGAAGGAAGACTGATACTTGCCTTGGAAGGGAGTCTCGGAAGCAGCATGCATGTATCGCTGGCCGCAAAAGCAGAAACGGAAGAAACCATGGAGATTGTCTGTCCGGAGGTTTCGGAGTGGAATCCCATGAGTCCCACGCTGTATTTCGTTTCCGCAGTCTTGGAAGACCGAACCGGTCAACAGGCGGATGATTTGACTGACCGGTTCGGTTTCCGGGAAGTGGCGGTGAATGGCAAAGATATTCTGCTCAACGGCAGAAAGCTTCGGATTAAAGGCTTCTGCCGGCATGAAGACCATCCGCAGTTCGGGTGTTCCCTGCCTGTGGATGCCATGTGGCAGGATTTACTTCTCCTAAAGGACTTGGGAGCAAATTCGGTGAGGACCTCTCATTATCCCAATGATGAACTTTTCTTGGATCTGTGTGACGAAACAGGGCTTCTCGTATGGGAGGAAAATCATGCAAGAGGACTTTCGGAAGAAGCCATGCGTAATCCCAATTTTGAACGGCAGTGTGAGGACTGTATCCGTGAAATGATAGAGTCACATTACAATCATCCGAGTATATATATATGGGGGATACTAAATGAGTGTGCCAGCCATACGGAATACGGCAAAAGCTGTTATGAGGCACAGCTTTCGCTTATCCGCCGGTTAGACCCAAGCCGCCCCCGCTCTTTTGCCAGCTGCCAATTTAAAAGCGATCTCTGTTTCGGGCTTGCCGAAGTGACAGCCTATAACATTTATCCCCTTTGGTATCATGACACGCCCGTGCAGGAGTATCTGGAGGACTTGTATGAGTGGATACAGACTTGCACGGAAGGAGCCGGCAAGCCGTTTCTCATTACGGAAATCGGAGCAGGGGCGATTTACGGTTATCGGTCGCCGGGCCGGGAAAAATGGTCGGAGGAATATCAGGCATGGGCTTTGGGGGAACAGTTGGAGGCCGTCCTGAACCATGAGGGTACAAGCGGCGTATATATATGGCAGTTCAGTGACTGCAAGGTATGCGGCAGTTGGTTCGGAACCCGTCCCCGTACCATGAACAATAAGGGGATTGTGGATGAATACCGCCGGCCAAAGCTGGCTTACGAAATTGTGCGGGAAAGGTTTGCCCCCGAATAATTGTTGTTTTGAACTTATTTTCACTTTATTTTGACTTTATATGGAAAAGATGATAAAATATCGTCATCAAACAGTAAATAAGGGTTTTGGTTTAATATGAGCAAAGGGAAATATAAAAACGGAAAGAAAGAGAAAAAAATATTAATTCTGTCAATATTGACGGTTTTTATCATCTTGGGCAGTTTTGTTTTCCATATTTCGGCAAGAATAACGGAAGAAATGTCAAATTCTGCCATTACGAATTTAAGTGAAAGCCTGAATTTGATTGAGGGAACTGTGGAAGTGCTGTTTGAGCGGGAGGCCGAATATCAGCAGCTGATTGCAGAGGGTCTTGCAATGGCAGAGAATCCGGAAGAATTTATACTTTCTTACGGAAGAAAGGGAACAGTCATTAAGATGTCACTTATTTTTTCGGGAGAAACATCCGGTATTTCCAGCACCGGAGAGACATTTACGGCGGATGGGCTGGATTTTTCCGGCTATGCCATAGGGAATCTGCCGGTCTCCGGTTCCTATGTCAATGATATGGGTGCTTGGGCTTACACAATGAAATGCCCGGTTTACAGAGACGGCAAAGAGACGGCTACGCTTTATATAGAGCATATTTATGAGTCTTTGGAAG
Source organism: uncultured Lachnospiraceae bacterium (assembly GCA_910579645.1). Taxonomy (GTDB): domain Bacteria; phylum Bacillota; class Clostridia; order Lachnospirales; family Lachnospiraceae; genus Kineothrix. Next base: position 14,279 of record CAJTVK010000007.1, read on the forward strand.
CGACTCTCCCGGATAAACTTTATAACAGCAGCGCGACTCTTTATATTATGGATTCCCAGAGCGAGCGTTTTCTGCTGAAGCCTAAAGGCAAAGGAGAACGGGCTGCCGGCCACCTGAATCTTGATGATTTCTATCATGCCAATAAAATATGGGAAACGGCAATCCAGAAAGAAGTAGCCGATAATATAAAACAGGGACAGAACGTTATGTTTTATCATGAAATCAAAGGTCAGGATGCCCTGATTTACATGTGGGCAGTCAACGGCGGGATGCTGTATCTGATCGGATATGTGCCGATAGAGTCCATTCAGCGGGAAGGCAAAGCCGTGAACCAGAATATCCTCAGCGTGGTGATTGTCATGCTTGCGGCATTTTGTCTGTGCTGCTCGGTATATTTCATATATGAGAGACAGCAGGAGAAAATCAGGAAAGAGCAGGAGTCTGAGCGGGAACTGCACAACAGGCAGCTGGCGGAAGCGCTGCAGGCGGCACAGGCGGCCAACAATTCCAAAACCACTTTTCTTTCCAATATGTCCCATGATATACGGACACCCATGAATGCCATTCTGGGCTTTACCGCTTTGCTTGAAAAAGATGCCGGCAATGAAGGGAAAGTAAGGGAATATACGAAAAAAATTACCGCATCCGGCAGGCATCTGCTGAGCCTGATCAACGATGTGCTGGATGTGTCTAAAATTGAAAGCGGGAAGGTAGTGCTTACCATAGGGGAATTTAACCTGAGCAGCCTAATCACTTCCGTAGATGCCATTATCCGGCCGGCAGCCAAGGATAAAAGGCAGACGTTTGAAGTTTCGGTGACGGGAATTAAACAGGAACGGCTGATAGGGGACGAAACAAGAATTAATCAGATTCTGATTAATCTTCTTTCCAATGCCGTTAAGTATACACAGGAAGAAGGGCATATCTGGTTCCGCATCATCGGGCTGAACCAGCGTTCCGGCCAATATGCGCATATCCGCATTGAAGTGGAGGACAATGGATACGGTATGTCGGAGGACTATCTGAAAGTCATTTTTGACGCATTTACAAGGGCGGAGAACAGTACGACAAATAAGGTGCAGGGAACCGGCCTTGGGATGGCCATCACGAAAAACCTTGTGGAGCTTATGGGCGGAAGCATAGAAGTGAAAAGCGAAGAGGGAAAAGGAAGCTTATTTACGGTCGAATTGGAACTGCGCATTGCCGAGCAGGATACGGATGCGGATTTTTGGAAAAAACATAAGCTTACCAGGCTGCTGGTGGTGGATGATGAGGAGGAGACTTGCCGGAATATTCAATATTTAATGAAAGATACAGAGGTTTCCGTAGACATGCTAAACAGCGGGGAAAATGCGGCAGACATAATATATGAGGCCTTGGCAGAAGGCAATCCCTACCACATGGTTCTGCTGGACTGGAAAATGCCGGGGATAGACGGCATGGAAACGGCCCGAAGAATACGGGACAGGGTGCCGGAAAATCTGCCTATTCTGCTTCTGACGGCACATGACTGGGACAGCATAGAAGAAGAGGCTCTCCGGGCAGGAATCAACGGCTTTCTGGCGAAACCGTTTTTTGTTTCCGCGCTGAAAGAAAAAATAACGGAAATGCAGGAAGAAGACAATGCGTTTGCCCGGAAGGGCGAAAACGATGCGGAACCGGTCAGCCTGGAAGGACGAAATTTTTTAGTGGCGGAAGATAATGAAATCAATGCGGAAATCTTGCAGGAAATTCTTAGCATGGAAGGCGCTTCCTGCGAAATTGCCGTAAACGGTGCATTGGCAGTGGCACGTTTTGCCGAAGCGACGCTGGGGGAATTTGACGCAATCCTGATGGATGTGCAGATGCCGGTAATGAACGGCTATGAGGCCACAAGGCAGATTCGGGCATTGGAGCGGGAAGACGCAGGGACTGTGCCGATTATCGCCATGACGGCAAATGCTTTCGCGGAAGATGTAAGGGACGCTTTGAACGCCGGGATGAATGCCCATATTTCCAAACCGGTGGATCTGGAATTGCTGAAAAAGACTATAAACCTATATATTCGAAAAGAGGGATGAGTATGAAAAAATCGGGCAGAATTTTGCCTTTGGCAGTGGCTGCTGCAGCTATCGCCATAGGGCTGGCCGCCTGCGGACAGGGGACATCTTCCGGCATAAATCTGGCGGAAGAAGAAAAAGCCGAAAAAAATACAGTTAATTTATTCGGCCCTATGGAAAAATCCGATCCGGATGCCGACAATATTGCCAGGGCGGCGCATGAATTAACGGTTCTGATGGCGGAGGAAAAGCTGGGAGTAAAAGTGGAATACAGAACCTATACGGCCGAGGATTATTTGGATAAAACTTACGACGAAGTGATTGCCGACAGGGTGCGCAGCAATATGGATGACATCTATCTGCTGAACCCGGACGGAATTCAGATTCTCGGTGCAGAGGGGGCGTTGGCTGATTTATCCGGGCTGGAATGCACGGACAATTTAAGGGATGTGGTGAAAATCGCAAACACGGTAAACGGAAAGCTGGTAGCAATCCCTCAGGAGGTAGTAGCCTACGGACTGTTCCTCAATAAAGATATGTTTGACAAATATGGATTGGAACTTCCCCATTCTCCGGAAGATTTACTGGAATGCTGTAAAGTATTTAAAGAAAACGGCATTGAGACACCGATCGGCGCAAACCGATGGTGGCTGGAATGCTTTGTATTGGCTCAGGGTTATGCGGATTTGTATAATGGCGGGAATACCGCTGCGGAAATTGAAGCGCTTAACAACGGCGAAGCCAAATACAGCGATTATATGCGTCCGGGATTCGAATACCTGAAGACTTTGATTGATTTGGGTTATATTGATGCCGGGAAGGCCTACACCTATGAAGCGATTGACGGAGAGGGACCTGACTTTCTTGCCGGAAAAACTCCCATTGTCATGGCTTATTGGGGAGCGGCAAATGCAGAAACCGCCTACGGCAAAACGGATTTTAACATGCAGGTAATCGGTTTTCCCAGTTCCTACGGGCAGATGCCGGTAGTATCTTTATCCGGCTACGGCATCGGCACACAAGCCGAGCATCTGGAGGATGCCATGGCCGTGCTGGGCATTATGCTCACGGATGAGGCTCTTACGGTTTACACTAAGAAAAACCAAGTGATTTCCCCTTCCAAAAATGTGGAAGTACAATGCGTCGATGCACTGAAACCGCTCAATGACCGGATTGACGAAGGTGTTTATGTGCTCGGCTCCAATGCCGGCATGAAAGTAGAACAATGGGGCAATATCTGCCTGATTGTGAGGGAACTGCTGAATGGCGCTTCCGTGGAGGAATGCATGGCTCAATTTGACCGGCTGCAGGAGCAGTCTTTAGGAACTAAGTAAAGCTTCCTCCAAAATATTGACATAAATATGCATGCTTGTTAGAATGATAATAGGGAATTATTTATCTTAATAACAGCATGCTTATTTTTGTGGCTTACCTTATGCGGCACACCGCATTGCAAATATTGGACACAGGAGGAAACAGGTATGTATCATTGTCATCTTCGCTTCTATTTCATCGGGCAGCCGGGCAGAGTGGCTGAGGTGATCGAGGAAATGCCGCCCCTTGCACATTTTACGCATGAGTTTTCCGCAAGCGCAGAGCCGGAACATGCGTTGGCGGCAAAAGCGGATGTAATCATTGCCGGCTTAGGGGCAAGGGATGTAAAAGAAGCGGTACGGGCACTGAATAGGTGGAAAAAGGAGGGAGCAGAACTTATCCTGCTTGCCGAACCAAATCAGATTTCACTTTTAACTGACGATTTTTCTGAAATAAAGGATATTTGGATAATGCCCATGTCCGATGGCGAAATCCGATTCCGTTTTTTGAGATGGCAGCAGAATTGCAAAATGAGCAAAGATTTGTGGGAGACCGGCCATTATCTGGAAGCCACCATCAACAATGTGCCAAACCTTATTTGGTATAAAGATAAAAACGGAATCCATGAAAAAGTAAATGACAGTTTCTGCAGAACGGTAAATAAGACAAAGGAGCAGGCAGAGGGACGCGGGCATGCTTACATATGGAATGTGGAACATGACGACCCTGCCTGCATAGAATCGGAACGGGAAGTGATGAGCAAAAGAAAAACTTTCGTTTCCGAAGAAATTGTTCAGGCCGGGGAAGAGACGCGTACGCTCACTACTTATAAGTCGCCGTTATATGATTTGGACGGAAGCGTGATGGGAACGGTGGGCGTAGCTATTGACGTGACCCAGGAAAGAGCCTATGAGCAGGAAATCATAAAGCAGAACCAAACGTTGGAGACGATTTTCACCACCATGGACTGCGGCGTGCTTTGCCATACGGTGGACGGGATGCGCATTATCAGCATTAATCGGGCGGCACTCAGGATACTGGGATACAAATCGAAAGAAGAACTGCAGGCAAGCGGCTTTGATATGTTTGCGGCATCTGTCTTGGAAGAAGACCGAGAGGCCTTGAAGGACCGGGTAAAAGAACTGAAAAAAGAAGGGGACAGCATCAGTATAGAATACCGGGTGCGGCATGCGGACGGTGAACTGCTGCATGTCATGGGAAATATTAAAGTGCTGATGGAAAACGGGGAACTTATTTACCAACGTTTCCTGCTGGACATCACTGCCCAGAAGCTGCAGGCCAAAAAGAAAGAAATGCGGCAGCTGGAACTGATTCATGCCTTGGGCATCGACTATAATCTTGTCTGCTTTTTTGACTTGGATGCAGGCATCGGGAACATAGTCCGGAATGATGACAGTGACGGACATGAATTTGATGCTGTTTTCAACAAGAGCATGTCTCTGGAAGAAAGCATGGAGATATACATATAGAAGTATGTGCATGAAGATGACAAGGAAATGCTGCGGCAGGTTTTATGCGCGGATAAGATAAAGAAAGAGTTGGAAGAAAAAAATTCTTACTATATAAACTACCGCATCTTTAAAAACGGAGAAATGAAATATTTCCAGACAAAGATAGTCCGTGCGGGGACATGGGGCGAAAGCCATGGCATTGTCTTGGGATGCCATAGCGTGGATGAGGAAACACGCAATGAACTGGTAAAGAAAGGCATGCTGCAGGATGCCCTTCTTCAGGCCAACCGGGCAAGCAAGGCCAAAAGCGTATTCCTTTCGAATATGTCCCATGACATACGCACGCCCATGAATGCAATTGTAGGCTTTACCACATTGGCATTGTCTCATATCAAAAACGAAGAGCAGGTGGAAGAGTACCTGAAAAAGATAAAGACCTCGGGAGATCATCTGCTGAGCCTGATTAACGATGTATTGGATATGAGCCGCATTGAGAGCGGTAAAATCCATCTGGAGGAAAAATTATGCAGCCTGCCGGAAATATTGCATGGGCTATGCAATATTTTACAGGCAGACATTCATGCCAAGCAGCTGGAACTGCGCATTGATACCGTAGATGTGTTTGACGAAGAAATTTACTGTGACAAACTCCGCCTGAATCAAGTGCTCTTAAATTTGGTCAGCAATTCGGTGAAATATACGGGCGCAGGGGGCATCATCAATATACGGATTATCGAAAAAGCCGGCGCACCGGCCGGTTATGCCAACTATGAATTTCATATAAAAGACAATGGCATCGGCATGAGCGAAGATTTCGTGGCGCATATTTTTGAACCTTTTGAACGGGAAGAAAATACTACAATCAGCGGAATCCAGGGAACAGGGCTGGGAATGGCGATTACCAAAAATATTGTGGATATGATGAACGGCACCATACGCGTGAAAAGTGAACAGGGGGTCGGGTCCGAGTTTGTGGTTTGCTTTATGTTCCGTTTGCATGCCGATGCCAAAGAACCGCAGGAAATACCGGAATTCGCCAATTGCAGGGCATTGGTGGTGGACGATGATTATAATACATGCGACAGTGTGTCCTATATGCTTCAGCAAATCGGGATGAATGCCGAATGGACATTGTCGGGAAAGGAAGCGGTTCTGCGCACCCATCAGGCCATTACTAGGGAAAACAGCTATCAAGTGTATATCATTGACTGGCTTCTGCCCGATATGAACGGTATTGAAGTTACCAGAAGAATCCGGAAGGAAATGGGCGTGAATGTGCCGATTATTGTACTGACGGCTTATGACTGGTCAGACATTGAAGATGAGGCAAAAGAAGCGGGAGTCACTGCTTTCTGCAGTAAGCCGCTGTTCCTGTCGGAATTAAGGAATTGCCTGCTCTCCATATTGAATGCCGGAAAAGAAAAAGAAGAAACTGACGGCACAGAACATACACCTCTTCATACGGGGCGCATCCTGTTGGCAGAAGATGTGGAAATGAATCAGGAAATCGCTGTAGCTATCTTGGGAGATGCAGGATTTTCCACGGAAATTGCCTCAAACGGAAAGATTGCCTTGGAGATGCTGAAAAATTCCGATCCCGGCTATTATCAGTCCGTGCTGATGGATATTCAGATGCCGGTTATGAACGGCTATGAGGCTGCCAAGGAAATCCGCAGGCTGGAAAATAAGGAATTGGCATCCATACCGATTATTGCTATGACGGCCAATGCCTTTGAGGAAGACAAACAGGAAGCCCTGAAGTGCGGGATGAACGGACATATTGCAAAACCCATTGACGTGAAGAATCTGTTTGAAACTCTGGGAAAAATACTGCAATAAGAGGAAAATATTCGGAACAGCGGCAGAGGCCGTTAAACGGCCGGACAGGGCGGATAAGCATAAAGGCTATGGGAGGAGGATGGCTTGGACAGCCATTGATAATTGATAATATAAGAATTAGGAGTGAATCAAGGTGGAAACGAAAGATTTGGAGAACATTTTAGATGCGATGCAGACAACGGGGGTGTATGTCATAAGGGAAGACAACCACCGCATATTGTATTACAACCGAAAAGTACGGGAAGTTACGCCTGCCGTAAAAACCGGCGTAGCCTGCCATGAACTGTGGCCCGCTGTCTGTTCCTGCTGTCCGCTCCTGCATATCGGGACGAAAAAGGAAAGCCGATCTATTATGTATGACCATCCTTTCGGGAATGCCGTGGAGGTAGTAGCTGCCAGAATTTTGTGGGAAAACACAATTCCTGCGGTAATGATAACCATTACTCCTCATGCAGAAGTGGCAAGCTATACTTACAGCAAAATTTTAAAAGCAAATCTTACGGAAGATTCCTATGAGATTATAAAAGCGGATCCGTCGGAACAGCTGGACTTCGAAAGCCATTGCAGCAGTTTGTCGGAATGGTGTTCCAAATTTTTGGAGGCCGGAAGAATATACAGCCGGGACGAAGAACGTTTCCGGCAATTTACAAACATTGATTATCTCAGGAAAGCATGGCAGACGGGAAAGAGAATTAAAACCTGCATATATCGGAGACGGATGGGAAACAGCTACCGTTGGCATATCATGGAAGTTGTCTGCTGTCATGACTATTCGCAGGAGTACCAAAATGTAATGCTGTATGTGAAAGACATTCACGACGTATACCGGAAAAGCTTGGAATTGGAAGAAATCAATATTCGGAATCAGGAAATAATTACTTCTCTCGGCGAAGTGAATTATGGAATTTATGTCATTGACCTGCATACCGGGATTATGAATGCCGTGCGGATGCCCGCGGATTTAGGATATATTAATAATATGGAACTTCTGGAATGGGAAGATGTCTTGATAAAATCCGTAAATGATAATTTCCATCCGAAATGCCGTGAGAAAATGATGAAAATGTTCTCCTTGGACGCTCTGCGGGAAGCTTGGGAAGCCAAAGAAGAGAAAATAGAGATGCTTAGTCAGAGATTAGTGGAAGGAACCTATCATTATATATCCGTCACTGCATATTTCCATGATAACGGGGATAATAAATGCTTTGTGGTTATGGCGTTCCAGGATGTAGATGAGGAAACAAGGAAAGAAATAGACAGAAACCGGAATTTAATGAGGATGGCAACTGTAATTAAATCCGGATTTCAAACCATGAATGTGGTAGACATTGAAACAGGTCTGTGCGAGCAGATTGACTTAAAGGAAGAAGACGAAGAAAAGCGTGTGCAAATCAGTGACTATGAACATTATGCACAAGAAACAATGGAAAGGATGAGCTTTGAGGAAGATAAAATAAAATTCCGCTCAGTGCTTTCTCTGGAAAGTTTAAGAAAGAAAGCCGAAGAACCGGAGGCCTTTGCCGAAGAACGATGCCAATACAGGCTGCAGGACGGTTCCTCCTTAAAATGGATGGAAGAACAGGTATTTCTGGTGCGTCAGAATGATGCTGTTTTGGTAAATATATTGGAGAGAGACATTACAAAAAAGAAACAGAAGGAAGAAACCGTACTGCGCGAAAAACAGGATCGGAATCTTATAATCAATGCCATGAGCAGCCTGTTTTTTGCCGTCTATTACATTGATCTGGAAGCAGACTCTTTCCGGATGATTACACAGATACAGGAAGTCGGGGATGTTCTTGGAGTGGAAATAAACTGCACGGAAGGATTCCATAGATATGCCAAACATTTCATACATCCGGAGGACAGAGCCGAATATCTAGATAAAATGAATTGCAGGAAACTACGTGGGGTTCTGAATGAGGAACATCCGTTATTGGCAGTGGAATACCGTAAAATCGTACCGGAAGACGAAAGAGCGGAAAATATATGGATACGCGCTACCGTTGTTCTGGCTGAGAGCGGAGACGGAGAAGCAAAAAAAGCACTATATGTGGCACAGGACGTGACAGAGAGCAAGTGCAAGGAAGAGCAGGAACGCAAAATACTAAAAGAGGCCTGTGATGCGGCAAACCATGCCAATGCATCTAAAAGCGAATTTTTATCAAGAATGAGCCATGATATCCGCACACCCATGAATGCGATTATCGGCATGACCTCAATAGCAGGAACCCATCTGGATGACAAAGACAGAGTATCGGACTGTCTGAGCAAAATTACAATTTCCAGTAAGCATCTGCTTTCATTGATTAATGAAGTGTTGGATATGAGTAAAATAGAATCGGGAAAGATTAATTTGGCAGAAGAGGAATTCAGCCTTCCGGATTTGGTACAGAATATCCTTACTATTATCCGTCCTACGGCAGAAGCAAAAAATCATAAAATGGATTTCCGTATTGAAAAAGTGGAATATGAGGAAGTCATCGGAGATATGATGCGGCTTCAGCAAATTTTGATTAATATTATAGGAAATGCCGTAAAATATACCCCGTCGGGCGGGCATGTGGAAATAGGACTGGCAGAACGGAAATCTTCCCTGCATGGTTACGGATGCTATGAATTTACCGTGAAAGACAACGGGATGGGAATGACTCCCGAATACTTGGAAAAAATTTTTGACCCCTTCAGCCGTGCGGAAGATTCCAGAATCAGTAAAATTGAAGGAACCGGCTTAGGAATGGCGATAGCGTTGAATATTGCCCGCAAAATGAACGGGGACATTCAGGTGGAAAGCAAAGTGAACGAAGGTTCCAAATTCACAGTGACAATATATCTGAAACAGAAAAATGCGGTATTGCCGGATACGCAGCAGCTGATTGACCTGCCCGTCCTGGTAGCCGATGATGACCAATATGAATGTGAGACTACCTGCGCCATACTGAATGAGATAGGAATGAAAAGTGAGTGGGTATTAAGCGGCAGGGAAGCAGTAGAACGTGTCAGACAATCCCATCAGGACGGAAAAGATTTTTTCGTAGTGATATTAGACTGGCAAATGCCGGGTATGGACGGCTTGGAGACTGCCCGGCAGATACGGAAAACGGTAGGGGAAGAAGTACCAATCATTATATTGTCCGCATATGACTGGAGCAGCGTGGAAAGCGAGGCCCGTTTAGCCGGAGTAAACGGTTTTATCTCCAAACCATTATTTAAGTCCCGTTTGGTTTATCTGTTTAAACAAATTGTCGGAGACGATATGGCAAATATGACGGAAGCAGATGAGTCGTCCCGTGATGCGGATTTCAGTGGAAACCGTGTCCTTCTGGCGGAGGATAATGAAATCAACCGTGAGATAGCGGAAGAAGTCATAGGAAACTTCGGCGTTACCGTAGAGACGGTAGCCGACGGACGGCAGGCTGTGAACCAATTCCTGAAGAAAGGTGCCGGCTATTATGATTTAATTTTCATGGATGTGCAAATGCCCATTATGAACGGCTATGAAGCTACGGAAGCCATCCGAGGCTCCGGACAGGCGGATGCCGGCAACATTCCCATCGTCGCCATGACTGCAAACGCATTTGCGGAGGATGTAATGGCAAGCAAGAAAGCCGGAATGAGCGAGCATATCACAAAACCCTTGGATTTCGATCAGTTAAGAGAGTGCATGGGGCACTGGCTTGGTAAAAAAACAGGGAAGAAATAAGGGAAAAAGGGAATGCCATTGAAGCAATACACACTCAATGGCATTCTTTTTCCTTTTATGCCCGGATGGAGTACGGTACTGCATTGCGGAAATAGGAGGTCATTAAGTTAAGCAGCGGAAAATTCCGAACACTTTCCCCAAAATCTGGCAATCATCCACAATAATCGGTTCCATAGTGTCATTTTCCGGCTGTAACCGGATATGCCCGTTCTCCTTATAAAAAGTCTTCACCGTAGCGGAATCACCCACCAAAGCGACGACAACATCTCCGTCAGAAGCAGTGCCGCAGCAGTTTACAAATATCTGGTCACCGCTGTAAATTCCAATATTAATCATGGAATCCCCTTTTACTTTTAAGGCAAACGATTCTCCTGTCGGCACAAATTCAGCCGGAATCGGAAAATAGCTTTCAATATTTTCTTCTGCAAGAATAGGCTGACCGGCGGCAACCTGCCCGACCACAGGAAGGCTTACCATTTCGGTACGGACAGCCTGAAAACTATCATCACAGATTTCAATAGCGCGGGGCTTGGTAGGATCCCGGCGGATATACCCGTTTTTCTCCAAGGTTTCCAAGTGCGAATGCACCGAGGAGGTAGACTTTAAATGCACCGCTTCACATATTTCACGCACTGCAGGCGGATATCCTTTGTCAAGAATGCAGCTTTTAATATATTCTAATATTTCCTTTTGCTTATTTGTTATTTTTCCATATCCCATGGCGATTCCTCCCTTTTTGGTCTGAAGTGTTTTCTAAATCATTATATCACACTATATCAAAATATGCAAACGTATATTCCAAAAATTTGTTCGGTATTTTTTGTCTTTTCACTTGACATAGGAATACTTGTTCGGTATAATCAGCTATAAGAACTAACGTTCGCAACATTCGTTCTTATTACTGAGAAAGGAGCAAGTAACATGAGCAAAAGTGAGAAAAGAATATATAACAATAAAATCAGGAGAGAACTGGAACGCAGGAAGAATATTTTCCTGATATTTCTTACCGTCTGCCTTACGCTTACCCTTTCTCTGTCAGTCAGCAGTTTTCTGTCCAATGCCAAAACGGAGCGTCAGAAAACCATGACAAAATGCTATAAAAGTATTTTAATTGAAAGCGGAGATACTTTATGGGCCATTGCCGCCGAATATAAAGCTCCCGATACCCGGACAATAGATTTCGTGGAAGAGTTAAAAATTATGAACGGCCTTCCCAATGACTGCATCACAGCCGGAAACTTTCTGATCATACCCTATTATATAGAAGAAAGCTGAAAATTATAAAATTTGTTTTGGGAGCATTTATATATGCAAATATTATGGATATTGCGAAGTATTTTACGGCTCTCTCAATTTGACGGCATTTGCTGCTTTGCGGCGTCTCTCATCTTCTAAGGCCGCATAATGTTTCTTCGTTGTATTTACATCCTTGTGCCCCAGCACATCGGCCACCAAATAAATATCGCCGGTTTCCCGGTACAGCGAGGTGCCGTAAGTGCTCCGCAGCTTATGCGGCGTTATTTTTTTCAGAGAAGTAACATTGGCAGCATATTTTTTCACTAAATTTTCCACGGCGCGTACTGTAATGCGGCGATTCTGAATGGAAAGAAAGAGGGCATGCTCATGTCCGGCCAACGGTATGATATGTTTTCTCTGCTCGATATAGGCCGATAATGCCTGCTCCACTTCATCCCCGAAATATACCGCCGTTTCATAGCCTCCTTTCCGCCGGATTTTGATGCCGTTATTTTTGAAATCAATGTCTTCCAAATCCAGCCCTACGCATTCGGATACACGGATGCCGGTTCCAAGGAGCAGTGTAAGAAGGGCAGTATCACGTACTTTTGTTTTATCATGGAATTTTTGCTGAGACTTTGTTAATTTAGTGCCGTCCTCCACTTGGTCGAGCAGAATAGCTACCTCATCCGCATCCAAGCGTACAATTTCCTTCTGATGCAGCTTGGGCATAGGAATGAGGGAAGCCGGATTTTTTTCAATTAACTCGGATTGGAAATAGTAATTGTAAAAACTTCTAAGTGATGCCAGCTTGCGTGATTTTCCTCTTTCGTCATTGGTTATTTCACGGTTATCTTTTTGATAATAGCTGATGTAATCCATATATTCCTCTATATCCTCCCGTGTAATCCGATCCAGGAGAGACAAGGGGAAATCTTTTATCTCCATTTTTCCGCAGCAGCTGTTAGTATTATGTAAATATTCAAAGAATACCCTTAAATCATAAGCATAAGCCAGCCTGGTACGGGCAGAAGTATTATTTTCAATGCCGCGGAAGAACTGCTTACAGAAAGCAGGAAGCTCATCCAATACCTTCCGCATACGGAGAATGTTTTGTTTGTTTTGTTCGTCATGATAATTTTTTTTGTTTTCCATTACAATACTGGCCATCCTTTCATATTACCGGTCTGAATAGCAGTAAACATCCGTTCCTTCACGCCTGGGTTTTCCTGATTCAGCTGTTTTAAAAGTTTTTTCACATATTCTCTTTTTGTATGGCCGTCCGCAGGGCAGGGGCTTTTCACCACAGGTATGTTTTGCTTATTTATAAATCCTACCACATCGGCTTCCTTCATATACAGCATAGGGCGTATCACCGTAATGCCCGTCCGGTCCAGATAGGTAACCGGAGAAAACGTATGGAACCTTCCCTCAAAAATCAGAGACATCAGCATGGTTTCCACCACATCGTCCTTATGATGGGCATATGCCACTTTATTGCAGCCAATCTGCTTCATGGCATCGTTCAGCGCGCCTTTCCGCATTTTAGCGCAGAGGGAACAGGGATTGGATTCCTTTCTGTCCTCAAATATGATTTTTGCAATATCCGTGGAAACAATGGTATATGGCACTTCCAGAGATTTGCATAGGGTGGTGATTTTATCTAAATTTAAATTCTGAAAACCTAGGTCAACGGTCACGGCATGGATTTGAAAGTGTTTTGGATAGAAACGGCGCAGTCCATGAAGGGCATAGAGCAGCGTAAGGCTGTCTTTGCCGCCGGATATGCCTATTGCGATATGGTCGTTTTCTTCAATCATCTGGTAGTCATCTACGGCTTTTCTTACATAACTTAGTACTTGCTGTAATTTCATAAAGGTCTCCTTTGAAATATGCTTTAAAGGGGGGTTAAGTATGTATTATAAAGTAAAAGTGGGGGAAATACAATATTGCATTGGGGGGATTTTGAAAATGATGGGGGATTTTATTTGGTATGCCGGACGCGCCGGATATGAGAAATGTGTTTCCTTCTGCTTTTATTATACCATAAGACAGGGGATATTTATAGACTTGTTAGGAAGGATTTTTTTTAATATAATGGGGGCTGTGATTGAAAGGAGGGTATTGGAATGGAGGAAAAGATAACATTTAGCCGCGGTACTTTTTTTCATGGGACTAAGGCGGATTTGAAGACGGGTGATTTTTTGACGAAAGGATTTTTGTCCAATTATGCGGACAGGAAAGCAAAGTATGTTTATTTTGCGGGAACACTGGATGCGGCTGTCTGGGGCGCGGAATTAGCGGCCGGGGACGGCAGGCAGAGGATTTATGTTGTGGAGCCGGAGGGTGAGTTTGAAGATGACCCGAACGTGACGGATAAGAAATTTCCCGGTAATCCCACAAAGTCTTACCGCACACAGGAACCTTTGCGGATTGTTGGAGAGGTGGTCGGCTGGACCGGGCATTCGCCGGAGCTGCTGCAGAACATGAGGGAGAATCTGGAACGTCTGAACCGTATGGGGATTGGGGCAATCGAATAGTTTTTGCTGTAGGTGCTGGGTGTGACAGAAGGGGCATCAGTCAGGAATGGCTGGTGCTTTTCAGACAGAAAGAAATATTTTAACAATTCCCATATCTCTATTTTAAATAATGTGGTATAATAAGTTAAAATATGACAAAAGGAGTATTCGAAACATGAAATTCCGTATCGACAAAAAATATATCCGATGGGGTGTTACTGCATTTCTGGTTATTGCGGGCAGCATCCTTTTCTACTATTTATTGTTTCACCGTGCCAATATCTCCGCCGGTTTCCGAACCTTTTTGGGTATAACGATGCCTATCTTGGATGGACTTCTTATGGCATATATCCTTACTCCAATGCTGAACGGGCTGGAAAAAAAGCTGATTCTTCCTATATGCCTGAAGTATAACGTGGACATAGGGGAGAAGAAGAACCGGAAAAGGATTCGTGCTATATCAATCCTATTGACGATTATAATTGTGACAGCTGCTTTATATTGTTTTTTTGCGACGGTCATCCCGCAATTAGTTCGAAGTGTACAGAGCATTATACTTCAGTTTCCGATTTATATTAATAACCTTATGGTTTGGACTACAAATCTGCTGACAAATAATCCGGAAATCGAATCTATCGTTATGGAACTTTTTGATAAATATTCCGTGGAATTAAGTGATTTCCTGAATTTAAGTGTTCTTCCTAAGATGAACGAACTGATTCGGAATGTGTCCTTAAGTTTCATAAGTTTTCTGAAGACATTGTGGAATCTGATCATTGGTTTTATTATTTCTATTTATATATTGGGAAGTAAGGAACTTTTTGCAGGGCAGGCAAAGAAAATGGTGTATGCTATTTTTGAGACGGATACTGCCAATGCTGTAATTTCGGATGTCCGTTTCACTCACAAAACGTTTATCGGTTTTATCGTGGGGAAGGTTATTGATTCTATTATTATCGGCATTATCTGTTTTGCCGGGACGAGCATTATGGGAACCCCCTATGCCATTCTAGTCAGCGTCATTGTTGGTATTACTAATATTATACCGTTTTTTGGCCCTTATTTAGGAGCCATACCGAGCGCATTGTTAATTTTAATGGTAAATCCGATGCAGTGTCTTTATTTCATTATTTTTATTTTGATTCTGCAGCAATTTGACGGCAATATCTTAGGGCCGAAGATTTTAGGGGATTCTACTGGGCTGTCGGGCTTTTGGGTTATTTTTGCCATTACTTTATTCGGAGGGTTATTCGGTATTCTCGGGATGGTAGCAGGGGTTCCCGTGTTCGCAGTTATTTATGCCGCTATCAGGGCTATCATTAATTCCTTGCTTGCCAAGAAAAAGCTGCCCACAGAAACATCTGCATATTTGGATGTGGGTTCTATTGAGGGGACGGAGTTTCATCCTTATGTCCCCAAAGAACGCGGAACTTACGGTTCGCCGGAATCTTCCGTCGGAAGGAAAAGCATTGTAGGGCATTTCTTTGGGCGGGAAAAGAATAGGGTTGAAGAGGCTGAGGAAGAAAAGGAGAATTTTGAAAAAGGGGAAAAATTTAAAGAAGAGGAGTAGCATAATGCGTTTTGTCATACAGCGGGTGAAGCATGCGAAAGTGCAGACTGAAAATGGGATTATCGGTGAGATAGGGCAGGGATTGCTTGTATTGGTTGGCATTTCTGCGGAAGATAATGAGGAAATTGCCGATAAAATGATAAAGAAACTTGTGGGGCTTAGAATTTTTGAAGATGAAAACGGAAAAACTAATTTAGATTTGAATGCCGTAGGAGGTAGTTTATTAATTGTTTCACAATTTACTTTATATGCAGACTGCCGAAAAGGAAACAGGCCTTCTTTTGTGCATGCAGGCACTCCTGATATGGCCAACGCTCTGTATGAGTATATTTTAACGGAATGCAGAAAAATGATTCCGGAGACACAATGCGGAGAATTCGGTGCCTATATGGAAGTTTCCTTGGTCAATGACGGTCCCTTTACGGTTCTGTTGGATTCTCATGAAATTTGCCGTTGAGAAACACGGCTTATATGAAACCAAAATAATAGGAAGGAAACAGAAGTATGAAGATACTAATTATCAGCATCGTCTTGATATTTCTAATTATTTTCTTGGGATTATATCCACGTTATAAAAAAATGCATAAAGAAAAAAATTACAGTTCTGTAGAGAATTACCGAAATAGCTATATAGAACGCAGAAAAGAAATGCAAAAACACCGGGAACAAATAACCCATGGCACAAACTATATCACAAAATATAATAGTTCGGAAGATTATCGTGAAAAATAAAAGCCGGAACAAAGGCGGCTTTGAAAACCCAACTATTCGTTAAACTTGTCTTTTGCGAATAGTTGGATGTGTTAATTTCCACTCTTCTGTTTAATCCAATATTTCTTTAATGACTAAATCTTTCCGGACTGCCAAATCAATAAAGCTGTTTCCAATTTGTACCAACGGACGCGTCAGGTTAAATTTATTGATCATGACAATCTGTCCGACAGCATCATTGCTCAGGCGGACCGTATGTCGGATAAAGTTATTTGTAAGATGCGAAATAAAAGTCATAAGCATATCGGAGTCATATTTCTGATATCCGGTATCCTCTAAATACTTCAGAATCCAAAAAGGCGACTTAGGCTTGATGCCCCGTTCCGTCATGGTCAGGGTGTCGTATGTATCTGCTATGGCAAGAACACGGGAAATAAGGTTTATATTTTTCAGGCTCACTTTCAGCGGAAAGCCGCTTCCGTCCTGACGTTCATGGTGAGTCAGGATAGCCTGCTTCACCCGCACGTCAATATTTTTATTTTTAAACAGATTATAGCCTAATATGGTATGCTTACCGTATTTACCCCCTAATTCCTCATGGAAGGTAAAACCGGCAGGCAATTCCGCCGTGCCAGTCAGCTTCAGCGGCCCGATGTCATGCAATAGTCCGGCAGTTCCTACCAGTTCAATATCTTCCTGTTCAAAATTCATCCACTTAGCCAATACCTGTGCCCAAAGGGCAACATTAATAGAATGCGTATACAAGCCTTCCGCATTGCTTTTCATTTTAAACAGCATATTGCAGAGATTCACTTCGTTTTCCGATTTTCCCACAATATCATTCAGCATATTGAGAAGAAGGGGAACATCCAAATCTTTATCTTTCGTCACAAAATCCACTAAATTTTCGGAAAGCGCAGTTTCCGCTATCCGGAAGCTTCCTTTGAACTCTTCTGCCTGCTGCTGCTTAAGCTGAGGCACTGATTCCGGTGACGGGATATCCGCAGGGCTGGAAGCCGTGGCCTGATAGTCTACCATAACATAATCAATGAAGTGTCTTGTCAAAAGCGACACCACATCCTTTGTCACGGGAGTGTTCACAGGAACAAGCACAGCGCCCGTCCTGGAATATACATCGTTTTTTATTACCATGCCTTTACGAAGACGGTCTGTATGTATTCTGAAACATGCCATATCTGTCAGTCGCTCCTACACATCATTTTTTTCCTTCAAAATCTTCGACAAACTGAATAATCAGCCGGACAGTCCCTTCAATTCCAAGGACGCTGCTGTTTATGCATAAATCATAACTGTCAGCCCTGCCCCATTTTTTCGAAGAATAATAGTTATAATAACTCTGTCTCTGCTTATCCTTCTTATTCATCATGTCTTTCGCTTTCTGTTCCGTAAGGTTATAAACTTCCATGATACGTTTTATTTTGGAAGCCTCATCTCCGTAGATAAACAAATGGACACAATTTTTATATTCACTCAATGCATAGTCTGCACAGCGGCCGACAATGACACACGGCCCTTCATCCGCAATCTTTTTAATGGTGTCAAACTGTGCCAGAAATACTTTATGACTGATGGGCATGTCTACAAACGATGACGCATTGTAGCCGAAAGAATATGTGTCCATAACGAGGTTATATAGAAAAGAATTAGTAGGCCTTTCATCATGGTTCTGAATCATCTCTTCACAGAACCCGCTTTCCTTGGCCGCTCTTGTAAGCAGTTCCTTATCGTAATATTTAATGCCGAAATATTCCGCAACTTTCTCTCCGATTTCCCTTCCTGCAGAACCAAACTGACGCCCTATTGTAATAATTGTATTCATACTGATTCCTCCTGTCTTTTTGATAACTCATAAGCTGTAATTTATATTATATATAAAATTTATAAAACTTTCAACAAATTCCGAAAATATTCAGGAAGGGGCGCTTCGGTTTCTATATACTGTCCGGTACGCGGATGGCAAAATCCCAATATTTGTGCATGCAGGCATTGCCCTTCCAACGGATGGGACAAGGCTCTCCCTATTTTGCAGGCTCCTCCGTAAACGCTGTCGCCCAAAAGAGGGTGCCCGATGCTTGCCATATGAACCCGGATCTGATGAGTCCTTCCGGTTTCCAGCCGGCATTCGATATAAGTATGGTTTGAAAAACGCTGCAGCACGTCAATATGCGTCACTGCATGCTTTCCGTTTTTTTCGTTCACGGCCATTTTTTTACGTTCCGAAGGATGCCTGCCGATAGGTGCGCATATAGTTTTCCTGTCCTCTTTCAGTACGCCGCAGCAAATGGCGCGGTAACGCCTAATTACCGAATGTTCCTTCAGCTGAGCCGCAATGCCGTTATGGGAAAAATCATTCTTGCAGACAATGACCGAGCCTGTGGTATCCCTGTCAATGCGGTGGACAATTCCCGGGCGCATAATGCCGTTAATGCCGGATAAATTTCCTCTGCAATGTTCCATGACGGCATTTACCAAAGTTCCCGTATAATGGCCTGCCGCAGGATGCACTACCATTCCTTTCGGCTTGTTAACCACCAAGATATCTTCATCTTCGTATAGAATATCCAACGGAATCTTTTCCGGCCTAATATCCGGCTCTTCGGCGGGAGGCAGCTCAAAACGGATTTCGTCCTCATATTTCAGACGATAATTTGCCTTCACGGCGGCACCGTTCACCAGCACAATGCCGTCCTTCAGCAGCTTTTGGATATAGGAACGGGACAAAGACTCCAGCATTCCGCTCAGAAATTTATCAATCCTTTCTTCTTCCGTTTCTTCCGTAATCTGAAAACAATACATGTCGTTTCCCATCCCTTACTCGGCCAAATCTTCTTCGCTGAAATATATTTCCCCGACAGCCGCCAGAATATCCTCATCCGTCACATTCAGGTCAACAATGGCTTTCCCTACCTTCTTCAGAAGGATAAATTTAATTTTCCCTGCCTCCATTTTTTTGTCCGACTTAGTCAGTCGCAGGATTTCCTCCGGACTGATCCGTTCAACGGAAATAGGCAGATTAAAGGGGACAAACATATCCCGGATTTCATAATATTCTTCCATGCTAAGCAATTCATGCTTCCAGGAAATAAAGGCCGCGGCGACACAGCCCAATGCCACGCATTCCCCATGATATAGTTCGAAGCCCTTTGCTTTCTCAATGGCATGGCCGATGGTATGGCCAAAATTCAGCAGTGCTCTCTCACCTTTTTCCAAGGGATCCTTTTCCACTACCAGTTTCTTAATGGTGCTGCTCTTCATAACCATTTCTTCCAGCACTTCCGGATTGCGTTCACAGATTTCATACATATTGTCCAACAGCCATTCGTAAAAAATATGGTCTTTGATCAGGCCATGCTTCATAATCTCCGCAAAGCCGGAAAAATACTGCCTGTCCTCCAACGTCTTCAGCACCGATACGTTCATATAGACAAGCTTCGGCATATAAAAAGCACCAACCATGTTTTTATACCCGTCAAAATCCACACCGGTTTTACCGCCGATGCTGCTGTCCGCCTGTGCCAGAAGCGTGGTGGGGATTTGGATGAAATCTACGCCGCGCAGGTAAGTAGCCGCCGTAAAGCCGGTCACATCCCCTACCACTCCGCCGCCCAGGGCAACCAGCATATCCTTCCGGTCAAAGCCTTCCTCTATTAAAAAAGTATAAGCCTTTTTTACGGTATCCAACGTCTTGTTCGTTTCCCCCTCGGGGAAACTGAAAACCACGGCTTTCCTGCATTTGTCCCGAACTGTCTCCAAAACCTCCTGAGCATATAGCTTTTCCACGGTGGAGTCCGTAACAATGCAGAGTTTCCGTTCCGATAAGTCCATTTCCGCCAGTTCCTCTCCCAGTCCGCTGAAATCCTGAGAGAAAACAATATCATAACATGGTTTCTTTTCATAATTGATGGTTAATCGCTGTGCCATCGTAAATCCTCCTTCCGGAAATATAATCCACCCCCGCTATAGGCAGCTGCTTGGCCCGTTCTCGCGGGAATCTGTAAATTTCTATGCGGAAAAAACTTCCCCAAAAGGGAAGTTTCCTGTTACTCTGAATATGCCGTATCAGAATACTATTCTATATGGCCTGATTATCCTGCTATTTATTAATAGGCACGTCAAAAGCACCGGAAATCAGTTCCTGAAAATCACCGGAAATATCTACGCTGGCCGGCGTGATGATAAATATATAATGCGAAATCTTTTGCAGATTACCACTGATGGCAAAACAGGAACCGGAAGTAAAATCAATGATCCTCTGGGCAACTTCCACATCCAGTCCTTCCAGATTCAGCACAACCGTCCGGTTGGCAAGCAGAGTTTCCGTAATTTCCCTTCCGTCTTCTACGGAAGTGGGCTTAATCACACAAACTTCCATCCCTGCACCAGACATTTTGCGTGGCTGCCTGTTCATAGGGGTTATTTTAGGGTTCTGTTTTCTGACCGGCTCATCCCCCTGGGTTGGTTCCTCTCTGAGGGTGGGCTGTTTTTTCGGTTGGGGCGGTTTAGGATCATCATCCGGTTCATCATAATAATCATCATCGTAATAATCATCCTCATCATTCAGTTTCATATAGTTCAAAAATTTATCCATTACACCCATTCTTCTAACTTTCTCCTTACTATATGGCGGCTATACCGCATCATAATGCCTTTCCCCGAATATCCCGGTTCCGACACGGACATAGGTGGCGCCTTCCTCCACAGCCACCTCATAATCGCCGGTCATCCCCATCGACAAAACGCTCATGTTAATATTATCAATGTTTTTTTCTTTTATGTCAACAGATAAATGATACAAGTCTTCAAAGTATTGCCTGTTTTTTTCGGGATTTTCCACATAAGGCGCTATCGCCATAAGTCCCTCAACCCGGAGGGAAGGCAGCTTTGCAATTTCCCGTATCAGTTCTTCTGCTTCTTCCTTGGCGATTCCGAATTTCGTCTCTTCCCGGGCGATATTGACTTCCACCAATATATGCGCCGTAATGCCTTTTTTTCCCGCTTCTTTGCTGATTTCCTCTGCCAGCCGCAAAGAATCCACGCTGTGGATTAAATATGCCTTGTCCACTATATATTTCACTTTATTCCTTTGTAGATGCCCAATCATATGCCATTTAATATCTTTGGGCAGCTGTCCGTACTTTTCTGCCAATTCCTGTACCTTATTTTCCCCGAAATGACGGCAGCCGCAGTCATATGCCTCCTGCAGCATGGCTACAGGCTTCGTCTTGCTGACCGCAATCAGAGTCACCTCTTGGCTATCCCGCCCGGCCCTTACGCATGCTTCTCTTATGTTTGCTTCCGTCTGACGGATATTTTCCCTTATCTGTCCGGCCATGATATCAGCTCCTTTACTTATCCGTTATTCATAAATCAGTTCGTCTTCACTGACTGTAGAGGCATCCAGCACAATATAATCATACACATTCAGGCCGTATGCGGTATTGGACTGAACAATGGAATACTCATCATTGTTGTATAAGATATTGACCTGCTTAAAATCCGCATATCCCTTATTGATATTATAAACCCCAATCAGGCTGTCCATCTTGCTGACCGCATATTTTTCCGCAGAATCCGGCTTTATAAGGTAATCACCGATTCTGAGCGAAGCATCATCCAAATAATATTCCTCATCGGTTTCATTGTAAATCGTCGTTTCCACGAATTCGGTGGAAGGAGTGCCGTCCTCCAGGTAAATTTCCCTTAAAACCCCGTAATTGCTGCTGTTTCCGCCTTTTGTCACATATCCCTTCGGCACGATGAAAAAGTCCTTTTCCACAATGGATGAATTCGGTATCTTCAGCCCCGTCTCATCTTCCAAAATCAATTCAATATCCACAAAACGGTCATTGCAGAAAGTAATCATGGAATTCGTAAAAGTCAGCTTGGCAAAAATGTCCCCCTCCGGATTGGTGAAGGATTCTACCAGCCCCCAGGAAGTTTCCTGATTCTTCAGGAAACGTACCCGCACATATTCCGCCTCGAGCAATTGCTGCTCCCTTTCCTTGTCCACTTGGATGACCAATGACCAGTCTTCATTGGTGGACAGTTTATAAACAGGGTCTCCGACTCCGATCAGGGCATTGCCTAGGAACTGCTCTTTCTCGTAATTTTTGGAATCCATCAAAGCGGCCGTCATGTCTTCCAGCTTCAATTCCTCATAGCCGTCCCTGGAGTATATGACAATCCCGGCCAAGGGTGCCATACACTGCTTTACCAGCCCGGCAAAACCGGAAGCCTGAACGGAATCAATGCTGTCCAGTATGTTATAGTTGGACAGCTTCAGCACCATTCCTTCCATATTATATTTAAAATCATATACATTGGAAAAATTTTTGCAGTCAAAGCTATTGGCAAAACTCACAATCTCTGTTTTCAGTTCATTCAAATCCGTTTCCGACAAAGTATTCTCCCCGCTGGAATCCGCAGTGATATAGTCTGCCAGTTTCCCCGATTCATCCACGGCATATACCAAATCCCCCACGGCTACCTTAGAGCCCTCCCTTGCAAAATAGTTGGCATAACCGGCATCCGTGGCTTCTATGACGGTCTCGTCGCGCAATGCCACTGCTTTATATATATTGTTGGTAGACAATGCGCCGGCTGTCACTTCATACCAGACGATATGCCTGGAGGTGAAATACATAAAGACACAGATAATGATATAAACGAATATGACCGCAAAAATAACCATTCCGATATTCAGGTTCAGCGGTTTCCTATATTTGGTTATTTTATTGGGATTCTGATTAGCCAATACAAAAAACCTCCTGCTGTCAGTAAGAAAGACCCCGGCTGCATCCGAGGCCTTTTCTTCCTTTATCCGTTCCTATCTTAAAGAGACACAACTATTTTTGATTTCAGGTCGTCGGGCAGTTCCGTTTCATCCAAGGATATGCTCAAGATGAAATCAATTCCAAATGATTCTCCAATTTTCTCTAATTTGGCAATAACCGGTGTGATATCCCCGTCTTCCAAACAGGCAATTTTCAAAAAACTGTCAAAATACATCTGCTGCAAATCATGGTCTTGGGAAATAATCCCACAGATGAAGCCTAAAAATTCATCGCTGTTTGTGATTAAGTAATCAGATACATTAATCAGCCTTACTTTGTTGTTCAGTTCAAACATATGCTTCGTGCTTTTATCCAAGTATGTAATATTTCCTGATGCGGTTTTTACTTCCTCATTTACTTTATCCAGTAAATGCTTCGTCTTTCCTTTTCCCTTTTTGCCTGCTATTAATTGAACCATTGGTGAACCCTCCTAAAGTAAATTCGGCCCCAAAATTTTGGCCTACCTTCATTATAGTTTATATTATCTTAAAAAACAACTGTTAATTCTTGATTTCCTCCAATAAATCTGTCATCCCGCCATACAGCGTTTCCCTGCTTTCGGAGCGGAGTATAACGGAAATATAAGACTTTCCTGCCGAGTCCCTGGACAGGAGAATGAGGCAGCGTCCTGCCGCATTGGTAGTTCCTGTCTTTCCTCCGATTACGGTAATTGACTCCGGTATATCCTGCCCCTGAAGATACAGATTGGAATTGTTGACCGAAAGCTCTATCTCATTCCCTTCCCTGTTGTGATAAACGGTGGTATAGCTGGGCATGCGGATAATTTCATTGATCAGGTCATATTTTACCGCTTCATTGAAAATCAGGTACATATCATAAGCCGTCACATAATGATTCTCTGCCGTCAGCCCATGAGGGTTGACAAAATTGCAGTTCGTCGCCCCGAGCGCCAAAGCCTCCTTGTTCATCAGTTCGCAGAATCCCTCCACCGAACCGCCGATTCCTTCCGCAATCATCACTGCGGCATCATTGGCCGAATTAATGAGAAGCACATGGAGGGCCTGCGTCAGCGTCATCTGATCCCCTTCTTTCAGGCCGCACAGCTGAGCACCTGACTCCGTGATTTTTACATTGGCCGACGCGGTGAGCATCATTTCCGGAGAACCGTATTTTAAGGCTACCAAAGCCGTCATTATTTTCGTAAGGCTAGCCGGTGCCAGTTTTTCGTGTACGTTTTTCGCATATATGGTTTTGTTATTGTCCAGGCAGAACAGCGCCGCCGAACTGGCCTGCGACATATCCACATCCGTGCCCGCCGTCACATCCTTGTCCACCACGCATAAATCCTTGGCAAACGGTTCCGCCATGTCATCGCTTTCGGCCGGGGAATCCAAACGGTAACTGCTTACCGGATAATCCGGGGAATATGCCATTTCATAAGTTCCGTCCCCGCAGCCTGTCAGGACGCAGCCCGCCAGAAGTGCGCCTAAGACAAGGCACGGGATATTATTATTTATACATTTCACGCCACTCTAAGTCCCCTCTGTCCAGAGATTTTATCAATAGTTCCGCTGATGCAAGATTCGTCGCTAAAGGAATATTGTACATATCGCATAAACGCATCACATTGTTTACGCCCGGTTCCTGTAGCTTTGGGGCAAGCGGATCCTGCAGGAAGATGACCAAATCAATATCATTGGATTCAATCTGCGCGCATAATTGCTGTTCCCCTCCCAAATGCCCGGCAAGATATTTATAAATGGTTAAATTGGTCACCTCTTCGATCAGTCTTCCTGTTGTCCCTGTGGCAAATAATGAATTCTTGCTCAGAATTCCTTTGTAGGCAATGCAGAAGTTCTGCATCAGCTTTTTTTTGGCATCATGTGCAATCAGTGCAATATTCATTGTCATACCCTCTCTTATCTAGTAATATTTTTTGCATTGCAGCCCAACATTCAGTACGAAACCGATTCCAATATAAAGACTTACCAGAGAGGTCAGCCCGTAGCTGACAAAGGGAAGCGTCACTCCGGTATTCGGAAGCAGCATCGTCGTGACCCCGATATTTAAAAAGCCCTGAAACCCAATAAGCCCTGCCATGCCTGCCGCAATGATGCTTCCGGCCAAATCTTTTGCCTTATGAGCGATAACAAGGCATTCTAACGTAATCAGCATCAGAAGGATAATGACCGTGCAGGCACCGATAAATCCGAATTCCTCCCCTATGACCGCAAAGATAAAATCGGTCTGCGGCTCCGAAATGAAATTGCCGTTTTTTACGGAACTTATTTCATTCGTATTATACCCCTTCCCATGCAGCTGCCCGGAACCGATAGCCATGATGGAATTCAGCTGTTGGTATGCCTCGGCAGTGGCATACTGTTCCGGATTCAGGAAAGCAAGGATACGCGTCTGCTGATAATCTTTAATCAGCGTCTGATCCGGCTGTATGATAATGCCGAAAAGGATAATTGCCGTAGGGATAAATACTGCCAGTACGCCTGCCACCAATTTCCAGCTGATGCCGCCCACAAACATTATCACACAGAATACAACAGCAACCAAAATCGTTGTGGACAGGTTGGGCTGTTTGTATATTAAATAGAGCGACGGCAGCACGAAACTGCAGCATAGTGCAATATACTTAAAGGTATTCAGCTTCTCCCTATGTTTCATTATAAACTGTGCATAAAAGAGAATCAACATTATTTTTGCAATTTCTGACGGTTGAAAGCGGATTCCGAATAAAGTAATCCAGCGCTGGGCATTATTGGAAGATTCCCCGAACTGATATACCAAAAGGAGAAGCCCGATATTGCCGATATAGAAAAGCCAGTACAGCTTTAAGAGCACGGAATAGTCAAACAGCGAAATAACAATCATCAGAAAAGACCCGAAGATAAACCCGGCCATCTGTGTACGCTGCAGCGATTCGTCGGCAGCGCTGCCGACGGCAAAGATGCCGATGACCGTAAGCGCTGCCACCAATATAATCAATTTAAAGTCATAATCCCGTACTCTGTATTGCCTTAACATTTTTTATCCTTTCATCATCGTCCGTAATTACAGTTTATGTAAATCCAGTATGGGAATATTTGCATACAAGGCAGGGGTTTTCCCCAGTCCCTTCGTGCTTGTTTTCGTAATCTGGATTTCCATGCTCTGCGCATCAATCTTCATGTACTTTGAAATCACTTTCGCAATATCCGTTTTTATCATTTCCATCATTTCCGGCGAACAGTTCACCCGATCGGATATCAGCAGGATTTTCAGCCTGTCTTTTGCAATTTCTTTGGAACTTTTCCTTCTCAAAAAATTTCCCAATCCCATAACCGAAGCCTCCCCTCTAATTTTTGTGGAATATGCCTGTCACCCTTGTCCAAAAAGATATGGTACGTTCAAAGTCGATGAAAGGTATTTCTTTTCCCAGTACCCGCTCGCAGATATTCTGGTATGCCCTGCCTGCCATAGTGCTGTTTCCCACAAGAGGTTCGCCCTGGTTTGTTGCAATTACTACATTTTCGTCATCCGGCACTACGCCGATCAGCGGAATGGATAAAATATCCACCACATCCGATGCCGTCATCATTTCCCCCCGTTTGACCATATCATAGCGCAGACGGTTAATGATAAGGTCAATTTTCTTAAACTCATTTGCCTCCAGCAGCCCGATGATCCGGTCCGCATCCCGTATGGCGGATACTTCCGGCGTAGTGACCACCAACGCATGATCCGCGCCTGCGATGGCATTCTGGAAGCCTTGTTCGATTCCTGCCGGACAGTCCAGGATTATGTAATCGAACTGTTCTTTCAGCTGCTGAATCATTTTTACCATTTGCGGCGGCGTCACCGCCGACTTGTCCCTAGTCTGTGCGGAAGGCATCAGATACAGGCTCTGATGACGCTTGTCCTTAATCAATGCCTGCTTCACCCGGCACTTCCCTTCTATCACGTCCACCAGATTGTAAACAATCCGGTTCTCCAGCCCCATGACCACGTCCAGGTTTCTGAGGCCGATATCCGTGTCGATCAGAACCACGCTTTTTCCCATTGCTGCTAAACCGGTACCAACGTTTGCGGTAGTAGTGGTTTTGCCTACCCCGCCTTTCCCTGATGTGACGACAATTACTTCACTCATATACTTACCTCCTGATGAATTTCATTCATTCTGCGAATTGTTTGCCGTCCCCTGAAAAGTTGCCTATAATGGCAGGTCATTCAGTAATTCTTTGGTAATGGGTTCCATCACAACCTTATTATCTTTCACGTATGCTATTTTCGGCTGTACTTTTGGCCTGATTGACCACTTCATCGGTTTGGAAGCTTTATATTTGAAATCACCGATCTGTAATCTTTCCGGTGACATTTCAAGCGCTGCCACATAATGTCCGTCGCTGCCGTTCCCGCCGGCGTAAGCCTTTCCGAACAGCCCGCCGAGGATGACAATGTCCTTCGTGGAAATAATGGCGCTGCCCGGGTAGACATCGCCAAGGACGACGATGCTGGACTCGGTCTCCAGAATCTGGCCGTTCTTCAGCGTCCCGCGGTAAAACTGCCCGTCATTCCCTTCTTCCTTATTGCGGTATTCCAGCTGCTGTATGGCTTTCAGGTAATTCTGGTTGGTTTCTTCATCTTTCCCTACCAGACAGACAATATGTAAATCGGAATTTTCGCAGATGACATTCAGTATCATCCGCTCCTCTTCTTCCGAAAGCGGCCGTCCCTCAAGGGAAATGGCCATTTTGGCGTTTTTAAAGAAATTGCCGGATTCCCGGAATTTGAAGGCCACTTCCTCAAGCAGCTCTTCAAAGGGAATCTCACTGTTTAAGTAAACGGAAATCCCGTTCTGGAAACTTTTTATGATAACCATATTTTTCATGGGTATTTACTCCTTTTCCGCGGCATGTCAATCCGCATTGAGGCTTCCGCCTGCCAACTCTTCTGCGGTTCCTGCCAGCTCTTCTTCATCTGCCAGATGATAATAATATTGAATCACATCTTTTGCTATCTGCGCCGAATAGTCGGAAGTATAGCCGTTGGCCACACGGACCGCAATGGCTATTTCCGGATTTTCATAAGGCGCATATCCGACAAAAAGTGCATGGTTCGGCCGGCTTGCGCTTTCCTGCGCCGTCCCGGTCTTGCCCGCCACGCTGACGCTCAGGTCACTGTAATACTTTTTCGCTTCCACCACTCTTCTCATCCCTACATGGATGGCATCCCAATAGGCACTGTCCATTTGGATGGTATTGCGCACTTCTGCGCTATAATCTTCTATCAGCACATTATTATGGTCGGTAACTTTGTCCAATAATGTTAAATTATAACACGTTCCGCTGTTTGCTACCGTTGTAATGTATCGCGCAAGTCCGACAGTGGTAAAGTTATTGGTGCCCTGTCCGATGGCGGAACGGACGGCGTCCATGTCCGAAACCTTAGGCGCAGACTCTTCTATCTCAATTCCCGAGGTTTCCGTCAGGCCGTACATATCCGCGTAATTTGTCAGTTTCTGCAGACCGATATCGGGTATATACCGATCCCCTACGGAACCAAGACGGTAACCCAGTTCATAATAATAGATATTGCAGGAATGCTGGATGCCTGCGGACAGGTCCATCATTCCATGCCCGTGCCTGTTCCAGCAGTGGGGCGGCTGGTTTTCGTCCAGTTTGTCAAAAGTCCCCGTACACTGAATGGAAGTGGAAAGGTCAACGACATTTTCCAGCAGCCCGGCAGTGGCGGATACCATTTTAAAGGTAGAACCCGGAGCAGTCCGCTGATAAGTGGCATAGTTGATCAGGGGCGTGGACAAATCGTTCAGGAGAGAATTGAAATAATCCGCGTCCACGCCGTTTGCCATCCGGTTGTTGTCGTAAGAAGGATAGGATACAAGCGCCAGCACTTCGCCGGTATTCACATCCGTCAGCACCGCCGATGCCGAATGGGGATCCAGCGCCAGCTGGGCAGGCGTAATATCCAGATTCCGTATGCGGTTGCGCATAAATTCATATGCGGAAATCTGTCCGTTCCGGAAACGGTTCAGTTCTTCCTCTTCTACCTGGATGATTTCCTGTTCCAGAAGCAGATTGCACACCTGCCTGCCGGAAATCTCGTTGTCACGAATCATATACTTATAGACTCTTTTGTTAAAGCCCGAATTGTGGCCGATATTCTCAAAGATATAGGCTAACAGCTTCTCATAGACCTCTTCGGAATCGGAATACTTCCCGGTCAGGCTCAGCTTTGTCACATCCACCCAGTTCATGGAAATCACATAGTTTAAATACTCATGCAGGCTGATGACCTCCTGCTTGCTCCAGGCAAGGTAGGTTTCGTCGGAAGTATCCAGCTGGCTTTCCATAATAACCGCATTGGAATAAAGCAGGGAAGTGATATAGCTTTCATACACCTGATATTCCGCCGTCAGTTCATTGTACGGGGTTTTCTTTTCCGTCAGTTCCGCCCGCAGTTCTTCCATTACCCGGTTTTTGCGGATTTCAAAACTCTGCTGCACTTCCTGCTCCGTCTCCCCGGCTCCTTCCTCCGCAAAATGGGAAGTATCGATAATATTATTGTTAAACAAGGCATAGTATACGTCGTCTATGGGAATCAGTATATTTTTGCCCACATTTTCCTCCGGATTATATTCCTTGATATTCCGGATCTGAGTCAGCAGTATGCTGGCCAGTTTCGTCTCCAGGATATGGTATATCGTCACTTGAAGGTCGCTGTCCAAGGTCAGGTATAGGTCATTGCCTGCCGTAGGCTCCACCCGGTTTTTGGCTTCAATCACTTTCCCCATATGGTCCACAATCACGTCCTCGGAGCCTTTCGTTCCCTGCAGTTCCGATTCCATGGAAAATTCAATGCCGGACTTTCCTACAATATCGTTCATTTCATATTTGGAATCCTCCTCTTTCAGAACCGCCAGTTCGTCCTGGGATACTTTCCCCGTATAGCCGATAATCTGTGAAAAATAGATGCTGTCCACATAGCGGCGCACCGTATCCTCGGCTACGGACACACCGGCCAGCTTATCGCTGTTTTCCATGACTACCGCTACCGTTTCCTCACTTACGTTAGTGGCAACGGTAGTGGCGATATATTTCTGAAAGCTGTTGGCATTCATGGCATAGCGTACCGTCAGTATTTTTAAGACCTCTTCTTTCGTATAGCCAAGTTCCGGCTCAAAGGTGCTCCTGTCCTCCGGATCCCGGTAGTGGCCGATGCCGAAGCGGCTGCTGCCGCAAAGGTCATGCACCACTTCCGCGGCAGTCTTTGTGGCATACTTATAGCCGTTCTGCTGGTCTGCCAGCATATCGTCATAAGAGACGAAACCGTATACATCCGCCAAAAAACGCTTCAGCTGCCTGTCTTCCACTGCAAAAGCATAATTGCCGTCGGAATCAATGACAATATTAAAATCATTAATAATTGTATCTCCGTTCTTTTCAATCATCTGGATCAAATCATAAATCATCCCGTTTAAGTTGGCATTCTTATTCCGGCCGGATTCATAAACATCCTCGATGGTCACATTGTAAGCCAGTTCATTATAGGCAAGGCACTTGCCGTTACGGTCATAAATATTCCCTCTTGTGCTGGGCAAGGTCCGCTTTTTCGTAGTCATAAACCGGAAATCATCCAGATATTTCTCCCCGTTCACAATCTGTAAGTCAAAAACACGGTAAATCATGACTCCGCCGCAAAACAGAAAAATAATAATCAGAACCAACAGACGTATGCTTACCGCATTCAGGAAATTTTCTTTAAAACGATCAAACAAATTTCTTAGCACTCCTTTTTTCGCTGCTTTCCAGCTTGCGGTTTATCCAAAGAATCACCGGATAAAGAAAAACGGTAACTGCAATGGTATAAACAATTTCAGGTAAAATAACATGTAAAAAATAAAAGCCGATATGAAACCGGGAACGCATCAGGAACATTAGGAAATAACAGGTCAGGCTGTAAAAAAAATCACTGCATATAATCAGCACAATGGGAAGCTTCACATCCTCCGGGAAAAATATATGGTTGAACTTTCCGTTGGTATATCCTACATACATATATAAGAGAGCATGGAAGCCTATCACTTCCCCGAAGAAGATATCCATTAATAGGCCGCAGAAAAAACCTATGGACAAGCCGGTTTTCTCCCCGCGCATAAAGCCGAAAGCCGCGGTCAGTACAATCAGCAGATTAGGCACTATCCCGCCGAAAGCCAGGGCATGGAACACGGTGCTTTGCAGCAGAAAACAGGCAATTATCATTACGGCCACTACAAGAACTCTTTTCATGCATACCACCTCTATTCTATAGCCTGTTTCAGTTCCGTAATCACCAGCACTTCTTCCAGATGCTCAAAATCCACGGCAGGAGTCAGCAGCCCGGATTTGGTAATATTGTTGGCATCGATATTCAGAGTGCTGATATAGCCGATCAGTATGTTGGGAAGATATTTGTCACTGATGTTGGAAGTGACTATCTTATCCCCTTCCGTCACTTTTCCTGCGCTGTCCACCAGTTTATTGAAAGCTATGACCCCGCTGCTGTACAGTTCCAAGTCGCCGGATACCATCAGGTAATCCGAAGTAGCCAGGACTTTTCCGGTCACATTGGAATTGTCCGCTATAATCGAAGTCACTTTGGCCCAGTTGGGGCCCACATCCACAATGCGCCCTACCAGCCCGCTTCCGGCAATTACATTCATATCCACCATTATCCCGTCCTCTTCCCCTTTGTCAATCACAAAGGAATGAAACCAGTTCCCCGCGTCCTTTGCGATAATGCGGGCCCCTACTTTGTGATAGCCCTCATACTGGGAATCCAGATGATACAGTTCCCGCAGGTTGGTCAGTTCATAGCGGTCCTGCTGGAGAATGGTATTTTCTATGGTAAGGTCGTCAATCTGCGCCTTCAGCGACTCATTTTCGGACAGCAATGCCCGAATCTGCACCAATTCCTCCGAACGGTTGGCCAGCCAGCCGCCCACGGAACTGATGCCGCTCTGGAAAGGGACAATCACATATCCTACCACAGTATTTAAAGAACCGCTGAATATATTTGTGTTAAATGTGAGGATGACGGTTCCTGCACACAATATTGTTAAAATAAAAAGGAGATATTTACTTGGCAAAGTAAACTTCTCTCCTTTTCTCTTTATGATCGGACTCATTTACCCATTCCTTCAATCGCATCATATGCCACAGATTTATAGTTATCGTCTTTGATAATTTTTGCAAGTCCTAAAGCAACACTGCTGAGCGGGTTTTCGGAGAGCCGGACTTTCAGCCCGGTGCCGTTGCCGAGAAGTTCCGCCAGATGGCTGATCTGGGAAGCCCCTCCGGTTAAATATATACCGTGCCGGTAAATGTCCGCGGCAAGTTCCGGCGGCGTTCTTTCCAATATTACTTTTACGTTGTCGATGATGGTGTCAAAATGCTCGGTCAGAGAGCCGTCTACCAAAGCGGTGGGAATTTCCCTCTCCACCGGAAGCCCGGTAACGATATCCCTGCCGTATACTACCGCAGGCTTTCCCTCTTTTTCCAAGTCATTCAAAGCGATTTTTACATTTTCCGCCGTCTTTCCGCCGATGATAAGGCTGAATTCCCTACGGATGGCCGCCCGGATAGCATCGTCGAACTTCTGGCCGCCCACCTTAATCAGACGGCTTAAGACAATGCCCCCAAGGGAAAGGATGGAAATTTCCGTAGTGTCATACCCTACGTTCACTACCAGTACTCCCTGGGCATTTTTCACGTCAATGTCCAGCCCCAGACCGTCGGCCACTGCCTTTTCCACTACCATGACTTTCTTCGCCTTCACATTGGCGTCCCGCACCAAATCATAAAAGGCTCTTTTCTCCACCGACGTCACATCCGTAGGCACCGCCACATAATATTCCGCCGGCTTTACATTGCCTTTGCACAAATCCGATATGAAAAACTTCACCAGTGTCTCCATATTGTGGATTTCCGCGATTACTCCGTTGCTCAGCGGATAAGAAATATGAATATTTCCGGGTGCCTTTTCGTACATTTCAAAAGCGGAATTGCCGTAGGCAAAAAGTGTGTTTTTATTCTCGATGGCGATCATGTTCTTTTCAATCATGACGCTGTCATCGTTCCTGTTATAAATTTTAATGTTGCTTGTCCCAAGGTCAATGCCGAATGAATTCATTCCCAACGTGTCTAACCCCTTTCTATAATAACCCGGCTTCTTTGAAGCTCATATATTTGTTATCCCCAATTATAATATGGTCTATAAGCGGAATATCTATCATCTGACCAATTTTCTTAATGCTCTCCGTCACCTCGATATCGTCTATGCTGGGTGCCGGATTTCCGCTCGGATGGTTATGCAGCAGCATAATATGGACTGCCTTTTCCCTGAGAGCCATTACAAAAACCTCTCTCGGTGAAAGCAGGGAAGCCGTCACCGTGCCGATGGAAAGAAGTTCTTCCCGCAGCAGGCAGTTCCGGTTGTCCAACATCAGGAGAAGCACCTGCTCCCGCCTTTCATGACGCAGCTTTTCCATATAGTAATCCGCCACCGTGGGCGGATTCAGGAACTGCAGTCCTTTTTTTGCAGCCGCCATTGCCATGCGCATGGACAGTTCCGCCAGGCATTTTATCTTCACGGCCTTCACTTCCCCGATGCCTTTGATTTCCATCAGTTCTTTTACCGATACATGATGAAGTCCGTTCAGCCCGTCTTCCTTTACCGAAGGCAGCGCCAGAATCTGCCTGCCGATGTCAACCGGCGTGCACTGGGAGGTGCCCGTGCGTATGATAATTGCAAGAAGCTCCGCTTCCGACAATGCGCCTGCCCCTAACCGCAGAAACTTTTCATACGGCATCTCCTCTTCTGCCATGGCTTCCCCGGCGGCACTTCTTACACGGCAGGTTTTTCCTTTGCTTGCCACATTGCTTTTCTTCATATTCCACACTTTCCCATTTGCTTCTCCGGGCAACGGTAACAGTATGTCCATAAAAACATTATAAAAAACGGTAAACGGCAATTCCTAAAAGTATCCCCAAAATGCTGGCAATGGTAATTTTAATGGTAAGGCCGAACGTAATGCTCAGAATGCCTAAATCCAGAACAAAAGGACTGGACAGCCCAAAAGTCTGTCCGTAATTCACCCATGTGTCGGGAAACAGGCTGCCGATAAAGCCGCCCAGCACAATACCCGCAAGAATCAGCAAAAAGCACGTCCATGTTTTTTTATTGCGCATAAACTGCCTCCTATCCGCATAGCTAATTTCTATCTTAACATATATCGGAATTCATGTACATAAATTTCCAATTAATTTTTTTAAAACTTTTCGACCTCTTTCGGCAAAATAATCTTCCGCCGCGGAACCACCTCTTCTTCTATCAATTGCTGCAAAGATTTCAATATGCCGAATTTTGCATGCGCCCATGTCAGCCCGCCCTGGAAATATACCGCATAGGGCGGCCGGATGGGCCCGTCGGCGGAGAGCTCGATGGAGGAGCCGGACACAAAGGCTCCCGCCGCCATAATGACCGGACTGTCATAGCCCGGCATATCCCAAGGCTCCGGTGTGACAAAACTGTCTACCGGCGCCGCTGCCTGGATTCCTTTGCAGAAGGCAATGACTCCTTCCGGCGTGCCGAAAGTAACTGCCTGAATAATGTCATGCCTCTGCTGCTGCCCGTCCGGAATGACGGCAAAGCCTAACCGCTCATAAATATTGGCGGCAAAGATGGCTCCTTTTAAAGCGCAGGCCGTAACGGTAGGCGCCAGGAACAATCCCTGATAAAAAGAATGCATCATTCCAAGCGAAGCCCCCACTTCTTTGGCCAGGCCCGGAGAGGTCAGGCGGCAGGCTGCGTTTTCGATACATTCCCTCCGGCCGGCGATATAGCCGCCTGTGGGTGCCAGTCCGCCGCCCGGATTTTTAATCAGGGAGCCCACTACCATATCGGCCCCTGCCTGAGAAGGCTCTTCCTTTTCCACGAATTCCCCGTAACAGTTATCCACCATACAGATAATATCCGGCCGGATACCCTTAATAAAGGCAATGAGCTCACCGATGGCCCGCACCGACAGGGTAGGTCTTGTCTGGTACCCTTTGGAACGCTGTATGGTAACCATTTTCGTACGTTCATGAATGGCATGCTTAATCTTTTCATAGTCAAAGCCGCCGTCAGGAAGCAAATCTACCTGCCGATAGGTTATGCCGTATTCCGCCAAGGAACCTCTGGAAGGCCGGATTCCGATGACCTCTTCCAAAGTATCATAAGGCTTTCCTACCGGGGAAAGCAGTTCGTCACCCGGCCTTAAGTTGCTCATCAGGGCAAGGGCAAGGGCATGGGTGCCGCAGGTAATCTGCGGCCGCACCAAAGCGTCCTCCGTGCCGAAAATGCGGGCATATACCTCTTCTAACGTATCCCGCCCCAAATCATTATAGCCGTAGCCGGTAGTCCCTGAAAGACAGGCCTCGCTGACCTTGGCTTCCTGCATGGCCCGGATGATTTTTAACTGATTGTATTCCGCAATATGGTCAATCTCTTCAAAACGTTCCTTCAGCCCTTCCAAAATATTCTCACCATAAGAAAGAACTTCCGGCGAGATGCCCATGGATTGATATGTTTCCTGCAGTCCCATAATATTCTCATCCCTCATTCCTGTTTCCGTCCCTTTCCGCTTTTGATTGGAATGCCCGCTTCGTCCATTTTTTCCAGCATGAACTTCAGAATCCGTTCCTCATCCTCTTCAAATTCATTCTTATCTATCCATATTACATTCTTTTCCCTACGGAACCAAGTAAGCTGCCTTTTGGCGAAATGTCTGGTATCTCTCTTTATCAGATACACCGCCCGTTCCAACGGAATCTCACCTTCCAGGAAGCTTAAGATTTCTTTGTATCCTAAGCCCTGCATGGAAACCATATCTTTTGTGCAGCCTGCTTCCCGGAGAGCCGCCACTTCTTCCGTAAGCCCGTCCGCCAGCATTTTGTCCACCCGCCGGTCAATCCGCTCATAAAGCCGCTCCCTGTCATCGGTCAGCACAAAATAGCAGGCATTGTAAGCGGCCTCTTTTTGACGTTCCGCTGCATTGTGGCCGGAAATCTTCTGCCCTGTCAATTTATGAAATTCCAAGGCGCGGATTACCCGTTTCACGTTATTCTCATGAATGGCCTGCGCCGATGCCTCATCCACTTCCTGAAGCATCCGGTGCAGAACGGAAGGGCCTTTTTCTTCCGCCAGCCGTTCCAGCCGGCGCCGGTAAGAAGCATCCTCTTCATTTTCCGTGAAATCAATGTCATATAATATGGCCTGAATATAAAATCCGGTTCCCCCCGCCAGAATCGGTATCCGCCCCCGAGAGTAAATACTTTCCAGGGCTTCTTTGGCCATCTGTTGGAAAAGCACTACGTTAAAGTCCTGCGTGGGCTCCAGCACGTCAATTAAATGATGGGGAATGCCCTCCCTCTCTTCCGGCCGTATTTTAGCCGAACCGATATCCATGCGGCGGTAGACCTGCATGGAATCGGCGGAAATGATTTCCCCGTCAAGGACTTTGGCCAATTGTACGGAAAGGGCGGTCTTCCCTGCCGCCGTAGGCCCGGTCAATATGATAAGCGGTTTTTGTCCTTCTCTTTTTCCCTGCATATCGCTCCCTCGGATTACGAAACAATTCTTTTAAACTTCTTTTCTATTTCATATTTGCTCATGGAAATAATCGTCGGCCTTCCATGAGGACAATGATAAGGATCTTCCAGTGTCAGCAGCTGCTCAATCAAAGCTTCCATGCCGGCACGGTCAAAGGAAGTATTCCCTTTCACGGCGGCTTTACACGCCATGGTGGCTATTTTCTGGCGGATTACGCCGGGCGCGCCGTTCACGGTGCCCTCCGACAGTTCGTCCAGCATCTCCGTGAACAGACCGCTTTCGCTGCAGCCGTACAGTTCGGCAGGCACACTGCGCAAAGCGTATTCATTACCGCCGAAAGACTCTATCTCAAATCCCATGGATACAAATACGGCCATGGATTCCTTCAGCACCGTCTCTTCTTTCCCGGTCAGCGTAACGATAACCGGAGGGTTCAGCATCTGAGCCTCTATGCTGCTTTCCTGCAGCTGCTTCATGAAGCTTTCGTATTTCACTTTTTCATGGGCGGCATGCTGGTCAATGATAAATAATTTGTCATGAAAAGCAACCAGCCAGTAAGTATCGAAAATCTGTCCTAAGATACGGTACTCATCCTTAGCTTCCTTTGTCAGCATTTTTTCTTCGAAGAAGTCCAGCTGCACCGGTTTTTCGACAAAAATATGTTCCGAGGCTTTCAGCACATTTGCATGATTTGCGGCATTTCCGGCAGTCTTGGCGGTAACACCCATGCCGAATATTCTCGGTGACATATTGTTTTGCAGGACATCCTGCATTTTGTCCGGTGTTCGGGAAACTTCTCCTTTTTCCGGCAAAATCCGATTATCGACAAAAAATACCTCTTCTTCCGGAATCTCTTCTGCCTGTTCCGTTTCCAAAGGAAACGTTTCCGCAGCCGTAAATTTCCCGGGCTGAAAAGAAGCGGCAGTACCGTAAACCGTCCCCTCTGCCACATGCTTTCCCGTTTTCCCTGCCGCTTCATAATCTCCTTTCTTCTCCGCCGTCCCTGCGTTTCCCGCTTCTCCTTCCTTCTCCGCCGTCCCTGCGTTTCCCGCTTCTCCTTCCTTCTTCGCCGTCCCTGTGTTTCCCGCTTCTCCTTCCGTCTCTTCCGCCTTTTCCTTGGCGGCTCTCCTGACTTCGAAAGGCTCGGGCAGCGTCCCCGGGGAAAGACCTTTTTCTTTTCCTTCTTTCTCATGCGGCTCTGCCAGCGTCACTTCCGGTATCAGTTCTTTTCGGTGCAGTGTCTGCCCGATTTGAACGGAGACAAACTGAAAAATTCCGGGTTGGTCGGTGAATCGGACTTCCATTTTGGTAGGGTGCACGTTTACGTCAATATCCTCCGCATCTATCCGGAAATGCAGCACCGCAAAGGGAAATTTATGCTGCATCACATATTTCCGGTACCCCTCTTCTATGGCTTTGCCGATTACGCTGCTTTTCACAAAACGTCCGTTTACAAAATAAATTTCAAAATTTCTGTTGGCACGGTTGATTTCCGGCTTTCCGAGAAACCCCCACATACGGATGCCCTGCCCTGCCACGTCAATAGGAATCAGTGCGGCGGCAATATCCCGCCCGTATATCCGATAAATAATTTCCCGCAAATCCCCGTTGCCCGATGTATGGAAGCGGGCCTGCCCGTTATTAATATATTGAAAAGACACATTGGGATTGGCCAGAGCCATGTGCTCCATTAAATCCGAAATATATCCTCCTTCCGTCTGAGGCTGCTTTAAAAATTTCTTCCGCACCGGCGTGTTGAAAAAAAGATTCCGCACAAGGAACGTAGTTCCGTCCGGAGCACCCACCTCTTCCGTTTCGATTTCCTCCCCGCCCTCTATGCGGTATCGGATTCCGGTCAGTTCTCCCCGAATCTTTGTAATCAGTTCCAGACGTGCCACTGCGGCAATGCTGGACAGAGCCTCCCCTCGGAATCCCAAGCTGCTGATATGGGATAAATCTTCCGCCGTATTGATTTTGCTGGTGGCATGCCTTAAAAAGGCATTCGGTACCTGCGCCGGCTCTATGCCGCAGCCATTGTCCGTTACGCGAATCAAAGAAATGCCTCCGTCCCGGATTTCCACGGTAACTGCCGTGGCTCCCGCATCCACTGCATTTTCCAGCAATTCCTTCACCACGCTGGAAGGACGTTCCACCACTTCTCCCGCCGCTATCTGATCGATTGTCTCTTTGCTCAAAACATGAATCTGCGCCATTTATCCATCCTTCCTACTTTGCCTGATTCCAACGCGCAACGAGCCAAGCAGCCGCACCGGTGCGGATATTTGGCAACTGCCGCGAGTGTCCATCCCCATATGCTTCCTTACCCGCTCCAACGGTTCTTCAGTTTGTTCTGCAAACGGTACAAGGTGTTCAGGGCATCCAGCGGCGTTAAATTTGTCATGTCGATTTCTACCAATTCTTTCAGCACATCTTCGTCGCTGACCGTATCGAACAGGGAAATCTGTTCCAAATCCACTTCGTCATACTTTTTCACCCGGCTTTTCTTTTCCGCCTTATTATCAACGGCAATGCTCTGTACTTTCTCCGTAATATCGTTATCGCTAAGCTGTTCCACAATCTCCTTTGCCCGGTCTATGACCATATCGGGAACGCCGGCCAGTCTGGCCACCTGGATTCCATAACTTTTATCCGCGCCCCCCTTTATAATTTTGCGCAGGAAAACAATGTCGTCGCCTTTTTCCTTTACGGCGATGCAATAATTGTTCACATTGTGCATCTTTCCTTCCAATTCCGTCAGTTCATGATAATGGGTGGCAAACAATGTCTTTGCCCCTAAAATCTTCCGGTTGCTGATATGCTCAATGACTGCCCAGGCGATGCTGAGACCGTCAAAGGTGGAAGTTCCCCTTCCGATTTCATCCAATATGAGCAAACTTTTGGATGTGGCATTGCGCAGAATATTTGCCACTTCGTTCATTTCCACCATAAACGTGCTTTGCCCGCTGGCCAAATCGTCGGAAGCGCCGACCCTTGTAAAAATACGGTCCACAATACAGATATCCGCTTCCGAGGCCGGCACAAAACAGCCAATCTGCGCCATCAGCACAATCAGGGCAGTCTGGCGCATATAAGTGGACTTTCCTGCCATATTCGGCCCGGTAATCACCGCAATGCAGTTTTTGTTGTTATCCAGATAAGTATCGTTGGCAATGAACATATCGTTGGCAATGACTTTCTCCACTACGGGATGCCTCCCGTTTTTAATATGAATAAGCCCCTTATCATTGATTCGGGGCCGCACATACTGACTGCGCTCCGCCACCAGCGACAAAGAAGCGAATACGTCCAAGGCGGCAATTGCTTTCGCGGTTTTCTGAATCCGTTCCGTTTCCGCGGCAATGCTGTCCCGAATTTTACAGAACATGTCATATTCCAAAGAATACAGCTTGTCCTCCGCGTTCAGTATCGTATCTTCCAGTTCCTTTAGGCGGGGAGTGGTAAATCGTTCCGCATTGGTCAGTGTCTGCTTTCGGATATAATCTTCCGGAACCAGATTCAGGTAAGAATTCGTCACTTCAAAATAATAGCCGAACACTTTGTTATATTTTATCCGCAGGTTTTTGATTCCCGTCCGTTCCCTGTCCTCTTCTTCCAACGCAGCCAGCCAGCTTTTCCCCTCTGTCTTGGCATGCCGCAGGTTGTCAATAGTTTCGTCGAACCCTTCCCGGATAATGCCGCCCTCCCGGATGGTAATGGGAGGGTCTTCCACAATTGCATGGTCAATCAGGGAATAAATATCCTCAAGGGAATCCATATCCCTGTTAAGGTCGGAAATCAGCCCACCTTCCAGTTCCCCCAGCACCGTCTTAATGTGGGGAAGCATTTCCAAGGAATTGCGAAAAGCGATTAAGTCCCTTGGGTTGGCCGTCTTGTAGCTGACTTTCCCTAGCAGCCGCTCCAAGTCATACACGGGGTTCAGATACTCCCGGATTTCATCCCTTGCCACGGAATGTCCGCACAAAACCGCAATGGCATCCTGCCGTCTGGAAATTTCCTTTCTGTCAATCAAAGGCTGTTCTATATAGCTGCGCAGCGTCCTGGCTCCCATGGCAGTCTTTGTTTTGTCCAGTACCCAGAGCAGGGAACCTCGTTTCTGCTTTTCCCGCAATGTTTCCGTCAGTTCCAGATTCCTTCTGGTGGAACTGTCCAGCAGCATATATTTATTTGTCAGATAAGGATATAAATGAGTAAAATGAGCCAGCGAAGAGTTCTTCTGCGTCTCATACAAATATTGCAGCAAAGCCCCTGCCGCAATCATCCCGGTCGGAAAATCCTCAATGCCCAGACCGGTCAGAACCTGTACATGAAAGTGCTTCATCAGGCACTTCCGGCAGGCATCCTCATCAAAATAATGGGCTTCTGCCGCATTCACCGTTATCTTCAGCCTGTTTCTCATATCCTCCGTGTCAATCCCGCTGACCAGAAAAGCATCGTTGCAGATTATCTCGGAGGGCATATATTTGTTTACCTCATCCGTCAGCTTCCGTGTATCTTCCACTTCCGTCAGGTAATAATCGCCGGTAGTCACATCGGCGACGGAAAG
This sequence comes from uncultured Lachnospiraceae bacterium, assembly GCA_910579645.1. Lineage (GTDB taxonomy): Bacteria > Bacillota > Clostridia > Lachnospirales > Lachnospiraceae > Kineothrix. Next base: position 55,702 of record CAJTVK010000007.1, read on the forward strand.
CCCGATTTTATTGGGCAAATAAGCAATGCTCATCAGATAATTATTTTTCGTTTCTTCCAATGACTGCACATTCAGGTTAGTACCAGGCGTCACAATGCGGACCACTTCCCGCTTTACCAGTCCTTTTGCCAGCTTCGGGTCTTCTACCTGTTCGCAGATAGCCACCTTATAGCCTTTGGAAACAAGCTTTGTCAGATAGCCGTCCACTGCATGATACGGAATCCCGCACATGGGTGCCCGCTCTTCCTGCCCGCAGTTCTTGCCGGTCAGCGTGATTTCCAGTTCTTTGGATGCGGTCAGGGCATCCTCAAAAAACATCTCATAAAAATCACCCAGCCGATAAAAAAGAATACAGTCCTTGTATTCCTTCTTTGTCTCCATGTATTGCTGCATCATAGGCGTTAATTCTGCCACGTTTATTCTCCTTTGTCTTCTTATGTTTTGATGTAGGTAATATCCGGTTTGTTTCTATGACAAAACGGGCATACCTGCTTCGTATACCCGTTCATAATATACCACAAAGTGTTAAACTTGTAAATGAACTGTTTGCCGCAGACACGGAAATAAATTTGGGGTCCTTAAAAATTGTGTCTGTAGTCAGACTATTTTCTGCACTCAATTACGGCAGCATAAAATAACCTTTGTCCGGATGCTTCGGCATACCGCGTTCTTTAAAATATATCTCCCGGTATCCCCACGGCCAGTACTCTGTTAGCTGAATTAGGTCACCCCTTTTTACATCGGCTCCATATACAGATGATACTTCAATAAATCTCTTTCTTTCTCTATTATTCTCGGGAAATCAGTTTTTTGGCCTCATGAACCCTAAAATTTGATTATCCAAAGGGCAGTCCCGCTCAGAGCAAATAAACCAAACGGAAGTAAGCATTATGCAGAAAACAAACACAACAGAGGAAATCCGCAACAATACAAACAAGCTGGTAGTCAAATATTATCCTGCTATGGGATGGATAGCGATTTGGAAGAAAGGTGAACGGACGATAATTACTATTCCTGCTGAAACACCCATCCAAATCCGCCATGGAGATGAGGTTTCATCGTATGGTTCGCATACCATGCCCCTGTTATCTGTCGGGGTACGCATGGCGGACTCCGGCATGCGTACCCGAAAATCTTCTTTACAAGCTCCATTGATTTCTTTATCAGCACGCCCGAACAGGACTTGTACCTGAGCATTTTGAATTTTTCCGCCAGGAGAACCTTATGGCCTTTTTCCGCTAAAGCCTTGGCAGCCGTGCGTCCCGCAGGCCCGCCCCGACCACTGTCACATCATACATCTGTATATCTTCCTTTCCGCTGTTTCCTATTACTTCTGCAGAATACCGTTCCCGCTAAAGCAAAAGCATCCACTGAATGATACCATAAATATTTTCTGTCTTTCACCCAATGGCACGAAGCGACCACTTTTCGGGAAGGAAAGGCATAAAATTCCCAAAGATGAGCAATTGAACGTATCGCCGGCCCGTGGAATTATCTTTGTACCTATGGTATAATCCAAATTATCACTACGAAATTTGGGGAAAATAATTATGGAATTTACAAATCTGCTCGATACGAAAAACCGCCTGAACTGAGGGAATGGCTCATAAATAACCATGATAAGGAAAAGAAATGCCGGGTAATCGTGAAGCGTGGCCGCCCGGTTGATGATGGCACTTTCTGGTATATAGATTCTGTTGAGGAGGCCATGTGCTTCGGCTGGATAGACAGCACCACAAAAAAGATGGATAACGGCTGGATTTTGGCTTTTGCCAATGATGTACTATAGCCGATGCCCATAGCTGCCAGCCAGATTCCCAACTCAATCAGGAAGGCATAGAACAGGGCTTTTGTTTTATCTTATCTCCCGCGTATTCATATGCAGTATAAAAAAGGAAAGAGAATATCCGGCATATACCATAGCAAGAGATGTTAAAATGCCCAGCAGCGACACGCCCAGGAAAGTGTCCGAGATTATTTTTAAAAAATGTCTTGTCTTCCATTTGATTAAGTATCCTTTCTTAGGTCAGTTTACAAGGAACTACACGCAGACCGTGAAACGGGCTGCTGACAACAAACGGCGCTATGCTCCCGGCA
>CAJTVK010000008.1 GCA_910579645.1 uncultured Lachnospiraceae bacterium
CCGCATGCAGGCCGGATGCCGTCGGCGGTTTAGTGGTTCCCTCCATGATGTAAGTTACTTTTATAAGCTACAGCAGAAAAGAATTCTCCGGCACGCTCCGGCTTCCCCGCCGCTCCTACATTGCCTCCAGTGTCCTCCGGATTTCCCGGATAAACTCTTCACTGTTCAGAGCCGTCACCTTCTCCAAGGAAGTAATCAATGCCAAGTCTTTCGTCATTCTGCCGGACTCAATGGTAGACAAAGTGGCTTTCTCCAGACGGTCCGCAAATTCCGCCAGTTCCCTGATGCCGTCCAGTTCCCCGCGTTTGCGGAGCGCGCCGGTCCATGCGAAAATCGTTGCCACGGAATTGGTGGAAGTTTCCTCACCTTTCAGATGCTTGTAATAATGTCTCTGCACCGTACCGTGCGCTGCCTCATATTCATATACGCCGTCGGGCGACACCAGCACGGAGGTCATCATGGCCAAGGAGCCGAACGCGGAGGATACCATATCGCTCATCACATCGCCGTCATAATTTTTGCAGGCCCAGATAAATCCGCCTTTTGCTTTCATTACACGAGCCACGATATCGTCAATCAGGCTGTAAAAATACTCTATGCCGGCCTCCTCGAATTTTTGCTTATAATCCGCGTCATAGACCTCTTGGAAGATGTCTTTGAAATTATGGTCGTATTTCTTGGAAATGGTGTCCTTTGCCCCAAACCAAAGGTCCTGCTTCGTATCCAGCGCATAATTAAAGCAGGCTTTCGCAAAGCTCCGGATGGAAGCATCTGTGTTATGTACCCCCTGTATAATGCCGGGTGCCTTGAATTCATGAATCGTCTCTCTCACAGCCGTCCCGTCTTCTGACGTATAGACCAGTTCTGCCTTACCCGCACCCGGTACCTTTATTTCCACATTTTTATAAATGTCCCCATACGCATGACGGGCAATGGTAATGGGCTTTTCCCAGTTTTTCACGCATGGGTCAATGCCCTTTACTTTAATGGGTGCACGGAATACGGTTCCGTCCAGTATGGCGCGGATGGTGCCGTTAGGGCTTTTCCACATCTCTTTCAGATGATACTCTTCCATCCGTGCCGCATTCGGAGTAATGGTGGCACACTTTACGGCAACACCGTATTTCTTTGTGGCCTCTGCCGAATCTATCGTCACCTGGTCGTTTGTCTCGTTCCGGTGCTCCAAGCCAAGATCATAATACTCGGTTTTCAGGTCAATGAACGGTGTCAGCAGTTCCTCCTTTATCATCTGCCAGAGAATCCTTGTCATTTCGTCCCCGTCCATCTCTACAAGCGGTGTTGTCATCTTAATTTTTTCCATACCTGTTCTCCTTTTTGCTCTATATACTTTCTTTCATAGCAGCCATGCAGCCCGCTGCCCTCCGGCATCCCTTCCGGGTTCCCATAGCATCGTTTACTCTGCATCCGCTTTGTCATAAATCTCATACAAGCCGTTCTTCACCATATTGTCATAGGCATTGATAATATGCTCGTTGGCCAGCGCCTCCGCCCTGTCTTTGTCTTTGGCCTTGATTGCCTCCATAATCTGCCGGTGTTCGTCATTGGATACCTTCCCCCTGCCGCCGTTGGAAAGTGTCTTCCTTCTTACCCGCAGCACATATTCATGAAAATCCTCCAACAGACGCGCCAGCTGCTTGCTGTCGCAGGAATCATACAAAATCTGATGAAAGCGGTTATCCAGTTCCGCCATCTGATCCAAATGCCCCTTCTGCGCATGGAAATCTGCCAGATATACATTTTCTTCCAGTTCCTCCAGCTGTTCCTCCGTAATATGGTCGGTAGCCCATCTGGCACAGAGCCCTTCCAGTTTGGATCGAATCATATAAATATCGCCCACATCCTTGGCTGTTATGCCCGTCACATACGCCCCCTTGTTGGGCACTATCTGAATCAGCCCCTCCAGTTCCAGCTGCCGGAATGCCTCCCGCACCGGAGTACGGCTGACCCCCAGTTCTTCACCGATGGCAACTTCCCTCAGTTCCTCATGCTCCTTGTACTTCCCGCTTAAGATATCCTCTCTGATTTTGCTGAAAACCCGTCCCCGGAGAGAATACTTATCGTTCACTTCCTGTTTTACATCATAACTGCTCATTTCCTGTCTCCACCAAACCCTTATTTCCCGACTCTGCCGTCCTTTTACCGGCACCTTTGAAACCGGTCATCGGATATCCCCAGTTTTGCGCATGCCTTGGCAATTTCTTCCGTCAGTTCTTCGTCCGTCAGCACCGTCACCCTTCCCGAAGCGTACTCCGCGTCCACCCACTTCTTTACTTCACGCACCAACTCCGAATTCTTATCTAACTGCCCGTCCCCCTTCAGCTTGTAATAAGTATTCATCCAATGGGCAATGCCTGCCAAACCGGAAGTATTGCTTACCGCACAGAGCACCGGACGGTTTAAAAACTTCTCCGTATCAAATATATTATAAATCTCCTCGTTTTTCAATAGCCCGTCCGCATGAATGCCCGCTCTCGTCACATTAAAGTTTTTTCCTACAAAAGGTGTCCTGGGCGGAATCCGGTAGCCAATCTCCGCTTCGTAGTACTCGGCCAGTTCCGTAATCACCGTCGTGTCCATGCCGTTCAGGCTGCCCTTCAGCTGGGCATATTCAAATACCATGGCTTCCAACGGCGTATTGCCTGTCCGCTCCCCGATGCCGAAAAGAGAAGTATTCACACCGGAGCAGCCGTACAGCCAAGCCGTGGTGGAATTGGATACCGCTTTATAGAAATCATTGTGCCCATGCCACTCAATCAGCGAATGAGGAACTCCGGCATGGGTATGTATCGCATAAATAATGCCCTGCACGCTTCTGGGGATAACCGCCCCCGGATAATTTACGCCATATCCCATCGTATCGCAGGCACGCACCTTAATCGGTATCCGGTATTCTTCCATCAGTTTCATCAATTCCAGACAGAACGGCACTACATATCCGTAAATATCTGCCCTTGTAATATCCTCCAAATGGCATCTGGGGCTGATTCCTTCCTCCAGGCAGTCCCTGATGACGCTCAGGTAATGCTCCATAGCCTGTCTTCTGGTCATTTTCAGCTTCAGGAAAATATGGTAATCCGAACAGCTGACAAGGATTCCCGTTTCCTTCATGCCGATTTCCTTTACCAGTTTGAAATCCTCCTTGCTGGCCCGTATCCAGCTAGTCACTTCCGGGAACTCATATCCCCTCTCCATACATTTATAAACCGCATCTCTGTCTTTCTTACTGTATAGAAAGAATTCACTGGCCCGTATCATCCCGTTTGGGCCTCCCAGCTTATGAAGGTAATCATAAATTGCCACAATCTGCTCCGTCGTATAAGGCGCCCTCGACTGTTGTCCGTCACGGAAGGTGGTATCCGTAATCCAGATTTTCTTCGGCATATTGTGCGGCACAATCCTGTCGTTAAACGGAATCTTCGGTATATCGGAATATGGGAACATATTGCGGAATACATTCGGCTTCTCCACGTCGTCCAATATATACATATGCTCTTCGATTTCCAGCAGGTTATTCTTCTCGTTCATCGTCACCGGGCGATTTTCAAAGGTATTGCTTTCTTTCATCCTTGCCTCCCTCCGCCGCCGTTGGCAGCCTGTAGAATACTCTTATCATCATGTATCATTGTATACATCCATACGATTCATGTCAATACACAATTTGAATCAGCCTGCCGATATTTACCATTCCCCAACCTTGCTTTGTCCACGGCTCATGCATATCCGTAGCGCTGTAATTGATTTTCCGCTTCACCTGCTCATTGGAAAGTTCGGGATATCTCTGCAGAAGCAAAGCCGCTGCCCCTGATACGATAGGAGTTGCCATGGATGTGCCGCTTTTTTTCACATAGGCGTTTTTATAACCCCTGAAACCTGCCCGGCAGGCCGCATTGCAGGAAATAATATCCGTTCCGGGAGCCACCACATCCGGCTTCTTCACCGCAAAGGGAGAAGGACCCCGTCCGGAATAATCCTCGCACAAAGAATGCTTCCCGATAAAATAACCGCCCTCATGGCACCCTACCGTAATTACTTTCTTACTGGAACCCAAAGGGGAAATTGTCATCGGTTCCGGCCCCATGTTTCCCGCCGCACAGACCACTACGATTCCCTCATCCCATGCTTCGTCCACCGCCCGCAGCAGTTCCTGCATTTTTTCCTCATTTTCGATATGGCCGATTCCGATGGAAATATTCATTACCCGTATCCGGTATTTTTTCCGGTTTTCCAATACCCATTCAATGCCCCTGCGCATATCGTCCATATTGCCGTCGCCGTTTTTATCCAATACCTTCCCTACAATCAGATGGGCGTATGGGCAGATTCCCTTATACATTCCCCCGGAAGCCTTCCCGCTCCCGGCAATGCAGCCCGAAACATGAGTTCCATGGCCGCTGTCGTCATATATTCTGTCCCCGCCGTGCAGGAAATCACGGAATGCATCGACTCTTCCGTCAAAATCCGGATGCCTGCCGATTCCGGTATCCAGTACCGCCACCCGGACGGCCGTTCCCTCCCTGTAATCTCTTCCCCTGCAGGAATCCATAATCTCATCCGTGCAGCCAATCTGCTGTCTGACCCGATACATAAACCGCTCCCGGCTTTTTAATTAATCTATGCCGGAAGCGGTTATTGGTTACTTTTCCTAAGGAACAGTTAAGCAATATGAAATATTATTTTTGAACGGTTCCTAATTATATATCCCGAACACCGAGAAATGATTTGTCCTGAACTGTATGCAGGTCTTTCCGCCCACGGTCACCGTCTTTGCATCCACCTGCTCCAGCTGCCCGTCACTGTCCAGGCAGACCACCCTCACATTCTCTTCCAATATGCCCATGGGCTTGGGAACCGTAACGGTAATGAACTGCTGACCTAATTTATAAATGGGAATCCTGCGCTCCGCCTCATATAAAGTAATGTCATACACCTGCAGGCTCTTCATATTACTGCCGGCCACCTTCCGGTAAGCCGTGCTCAGCTGGCTGCCCATGGTTGTGTTATCCGTAATGCGCAGTATGTAATTTCCGCTGCTGCCGGGAATTTCCGCCGTTACCTCCGGCGAGGACGGGATGGTGCTGCTGCGCAGATCCACAGTGACCTGCCCTGCCTTCTGTTCCGTCCCGCTCTCTCCGGCCGTGCCGTTCCCTTCGTTCCAAAGCACCTCCGGTTCGGTTTCCGTATTCAGTTCATAAGGCTTTCCGTACACTGTCACCTGCCGCGGCACCGTACGGGCAGAAACCTCGGATTCCGGCATACAATAATATTTTACCCGCAGCCTTCCGGGCGTGTCTCCTTCCGCCGCCTGCTCCACACTGCATATCACACCGCGGAAACCGCCCAAGTCCTGACTCAGCACGCTGCCCGAAATATCTGCCGCCGTTACATGGCTGTCCACGATGGCAACCTTCACGCCTTTCATTACCGCATCCCTGTATTCCCCGTTGGTAAGCCGTGTCGCCGTCTTTTCATAAGAGACCTTGGGCAGATTCCTACCTAAGAATACCGCCACCCTGGTATCGTCCTCTTTGTCCGCTTCCGCTATATTATAAGCCTTTAAGCCTACCAGCTGCACGGAAGCCGGCACCTTAATGGTTCCTACCGGACATCCTTCAAAGGCTCTGTCCTTAATTTCCCTTATGCCGCTGCCCGTGGATATATTCGTCAGTGACGTACATCCCGCAAAGGCATCCTCGCCGATGACAAGCAGACTCTCCGGCAGCTTTACGGAAGTCATACGGGTATTTCCCTGAAAAACCTCCGCCGCTATCTGTTTTATGCCCTCCGGAACCACCACGTTTGTATTCATCCCGGAATAGGCAATGAGAATCCCGTCCCCCACAACCGTAAAAGGATGCTGCTTATCTGCCAGACGGTCCTTCATCCATTTCGTTTCCGCAAATGCCGAAGGCTCCACCTTCGTCACACTGGCCGGAATCTCAATCTGCGCCAAATTATCGCAGTGATAAAAAGCCCCGTAGCCTACGGATGTCACTCCGGAAGGTATTTTTACGGAAGTCAGCCCGGAGCGGGCAAAAGCAAAATCGCCGATTTCCTTTATCCCCTCGGGTATTTCATATTCCGTCAGGGAAGCATCGTTATAAAAAGCCTGTGAGGCAATTTTTTCGTCATTGACCACCGTATACTTAGGGAACCCCATACCGCCGGATGCCATCATCTGAACTCCGGAATTATCTTCTTCCCCCTCCGGCGATACATTGCCGGACAGCACCTTCGCCTGACTGTTATCCATAAATACAACTGCACTGCCGCCCACTACGGAACTCTGTCCGATAACCGTGCCGGAAGAGGAGGAAACACCGCTTCCCGCACTTTCCTGTGTCCCGTTTCCGGACGGCACCGTCTGCACCCCGCCCATATCCTGCGATTCTGCCTGCGCTACATTGGACTTGTCGCGGCTTTCCTCATATTCCGCCGCATAAGAACCGGCCTGTGCCAAAATGGTCAGCTTCGGACATCCGTCAAAGGCCGTCCTGTGAATGTCATTCACGGAAACCGGCACCTGCGTCTCTCCCAGATTGACACAGTTTGCAAAAGCCTTCAGCCCGATGCGGTGCAAAGAATAGGGGAGAATCACCTTCTGCAGAGAAGCACAGTTTGCAAAAGCATAATCCGGAATAACCGATACATTGCTGCTGATTTCCACCCTTTTCAGCCTCTTGCATCCCCAGAAAGCGCTGTTGCTGATTTCCTTTACCGTACTTGGCATCTTATAGGTTTCCGCCTCATATCCCGGAAGCATGCAGTATAAAATCTTTTTATCCTTACTGTATATTGCACCTTTCTCATAGGAAAGTTCTTCATTGTCTTTGCTGAGGGTGACCGTGGAAAGGGAATCGCATCCTGCAAAAACACCGATGCCCAGCTTTCTCAGCTTCTTCCCCAAGGTGATGGTCCGCAGGCTGCTGCAGTCGCTGAAAGCCCCGTTGCCGATTTCCGTCACCGTATCGGGAATGCGTATCGTCTCCAAGGACGTACAGCCGCTGAAAGCATTATAATCAATGCTCTCCACATAGCCCGGTATGTCCACTTTCCGCAGTTCCGTATGGCCTGCAAAAGCTTCCTTCCCGATTCTTTTCACCGAAGCGGGAATAGACACAGCGCTGGCTGTGCCTGTATATTTCACCAATAAATCGCCCTTCATTTGAAAATCGGAAGCAGATGCTGACTCTGCTTCCGCATATAACATAGGTATACCGGCCGTTGCCGCCGTAATGCACAGCAGCAACAGCCCCAATAACATCTTAAATTTTTTACGCATAGGATCCTCCTGCCCATTCGCCAAAGCACTTATAAGATATACTCTACGCATGCTTTACCTTAGGATGTTTATCCTTCTTGCAGAATAAAACAATCGAGATACATGCAAGCCCCATGGCAAGGAACCACTTCGGATGAATCGGATCGCCGGTCTTAGGTGTGGCATCAATTGTACCTGCCGTCAGATTCGCCGTATCCACATAAATAGTATACGGAGAGAAATGCGTTGCGGTAAACTGAACACAAGGTACACCGTCAATCGTTGTAAATTTCGTATTTAAATCTTCTAATCTTCCGTTTGCCACACTGGCCGCCCTGTTATTTCCTGCATACTGTATCAGGGCATCCGGCAACGGCAGGGTAATATCAACGGTAATTCCCGATACATCGGTAATCTTCGTCTGTCCGGTAGCATCGTACAGGCTGATGTCCATAGGCATATAAGCAATGTTCGTCAAATCTCCATACCTTGCTTCCAGAGCCGCAATGACTGCCGCCGTCGCCGTCGCATCGTCGGAAACCTTCACTACAAAGTTATCGGAGGATCCGTTTACGTTAGCCGATGCAATATCCGTATTTGAGATTCCGCCTTTTGTAATATCCACCGATGTAGTGGAATTCCGCCTGGTACTCCTGGAATTTCCGCTGACAGTGGAAGACGTGCTCCCGACTTTAAAGTTTGCATTGATTTCTACATTATTTGCCGGCATCGTAAAGGTTGTCGATATCGCTGTCTGGCTGACAAATCCCACGCCGTTGGAGGAACTGGTCCACTTGTCAAATACCGTACCGTCCGCCCTTGCATAGGCATTGATGGGAACGATGGTACCCGCCGTGTACTCACCGGAACCGGAACCGCCGTTTACTACCACCTTATACTTCGTTCCGTTTCCTGATACGGAGTCGTCACCGCTGCTGCTGTCACCGCTTCCGCCGCCTCCGCCGCCGTTGCCGCCACCGTTTCCGCCGCCGTTATTGCCCGGATTATTCGGATTATTCGGGTCGTTAGGGTTATTGGTACTTCCGCTTCCTTCCGTATATACCGCAAAAATCTCCAGATCCTTCGTTACATTCTGCCATGCATCCGACGACCATTTTAAGAAAGTATAACCTTCCTTCGTAGGATGTGCAGGCTCTATTGCGCTTCCGCCTGCCGGAACCTCCTGTACCCGTCCGATCATCTGTGTCATATCCATATCCGTCCAGAAAGATACATAGTACATACCTTCCACTCTGTCCGTATACTGCGAATAAACATCCAAGTTGGCATTAATGTTGGAGAAATCTCTGTCCCAACCAGTAAATACTTTGCCTTCCACTTCCATTTCGTCTTTGGACGGTGCCTTGGCTGCCTTTCCGGCTTCTACCTGCTGCGTATACTCCGGCATTTCCTGCTTATTAATGTCAAAGAAACGTACCGTATAGGTTGCCGCCGTAATAGGCGTAAAGTATGCCGTAATCTCGGTATCCGCCACGATAGGATTGAACCTTTCCGGCGGAGGCGACCATCTTAAGAACTGATACCCTTCATGGCCTCCCTCGGGAAGGTCAAGAATCGTCAGTTCCAGATTTTCCCCTTCCTTTACCTTAATTTCTTTATACGGCTTCGGATTCGCTTCGTCAAAACCGTCTAAAAGGACAACCGTATATACCGCTTTCAGGGAATCATCCTGCGTAATCCCGATATAATCGTAATCGGCCTGATAGAGATCCGCCAAGCTGCCCTTATTGGCCACAAATTCAATATACTCCAAATCCCCCCTGTCCTTCGAGGAAATATGCTCGGTATCATAGACACCGTTTATCTTATCTACTTTTGCAAAAGCATGAGGTGCCAAAATAATATTATTATTCGGTATCACCACGGTGGTCAGGGAAGCCGTGTTCCAGAATGAGCCGGCTCTGGCTGCCGCTACCGTTCCGGGGAAGACAACCCTCTGCAGCTTCTGCATTTCCGCAAAACACCTTTCGGGTATTTCCACAACGGAAGAACCGGACATATCCACCTGTATTACATAATCGCATTCCATGAATGCCTCTTTTGCAATGGATGTAATTCCTGCCAGTTCATCCGGCCCCACCATTCTGGAGCCTATGCCGTCCGGCAGCTTACCTCTCGACTCCAGGCATTCAATCACCGAGACTTTATTTCCTTCCGGATTTTTGCCGAAAATAATTCCTTCTTCACAGACAAAGGACGGATTGTCTTTAAATTCCATCTGTGTCAGTTTCCGGCATCCGCTGAAAGGACGCAGTCCCAACTCCGTTGTGGCGGCATCCACCTCGGCATATTCCAGCTTCTCACAATCGTCAAAAGCATAGTCACCGATTTTCGTTGCTCCGCTCACATACGCATTGGTAAGTTCCGGCATCTTTGCAAATGTATATGGCTCAATGGCCGCTATGCTCTTCGTGGTAATCGACTTTACGTCCGGTGCCGGGGAAACATAGCCGTTCTCGGGCGTAGGCAGGTTACCGGACACACTGCCGCTGCCGCCTCCCGTCCCCAGCATATACCCGTCTTTATCCAATCCGGAGAACAATCCCTCCTTCACCGCTTCCACGCCGGCAGGAATCACGATATTTTCCACCCCGTTCCTCATTGCCGTCTGCAGTTCGTTGGAAGGGCTGCCTATTCCGGCCGCAAGCACGCTTAACTCATCCGTGACATAAGGGAATAAATATTTGTCCTTCGCCGTAGCCGCCCCCGGCTTACCGTAATCCGGGTTCTTAAGCGATCCCGTAGTGCCGTCCGCCGATGCCAGCATATCCGCCATAGTGGGGAAATCCTGCAGTTCCATCAGTCCCGTATCCGGATTTAACTTCATGGTCAGGTTCGTAGGCATGCCGCTGTAATAAGTAATATAAGTCAGCGGCTGCTCCCCTGCGTTCACCTTGGAAGAAGCTTTCTTCGCATATTTGAACGGTTCCGTATTCGTTCCGTTCTCCTTCTCTACCGCCCCCGAGAAACTCAGGAAAGGCGTGCTCTTAAATATATTCTCGTCCGAATCCCTGCAGGAAAGGCCGTTCTGCCCGCCGCTGGAATGAGCCGGAGCCGTCGTACGAATCTGCTGCGTAGCAAAAGCATCCGTACCGATGGTTTCGATTTCTGCCGCATTCGCAAAGATAATATGCCTTAAATTATGACAGCCTTTGAAAGCATTGCTGTTAATATACTTTACCTTATCCGAAATGGTTATCTTTTCCACCCAACAGTTATCGTTAAAGCTGCCTTCCGCAATCGTCACGATTCCGTACTTTCCGATTTTATTTGGCATGATAATCTCCGGCACGCCGATGGCCTTGTTGCCGTCCGGCATAACCACTCCGTTAACGTCTTCCACCCGGAAAGTCACCAAATCGCCGTTGCTGTTCACCGCATAGACAAGGTTGGCATCCACTTCGCCGCCCACAACGGGAGAACCGGTAGAGCCTGCCGCAGGAAGAGTAATCTCTTTTCCCTTTGCGCTCTCTACAATTTCATACTTATCCTCATCGTAATACTTAAAAGCAATATGCTCCTTATTGGCCGTAATATGCGCAGGTGTCTTCGTCTTATTATTGGATCCGGAAACATAGCCCGGCGCTTCAATATAAAACTCATCCCCTACGTCACTCTTAAATGCCGTCCAATCATAAGTACCGTCCACCGTGCCGGCTGGATCCGGCGCATCCGTCACAAAATCAAGTTTTTCGCTTGGCGTGGATATATACTGCAGAGACGTACAGCCTCTTACGGTAGACAAATGAAAATAATTCTTATTGGTTCCCTTTTCCGCTCCCTCGTAGCTCTTAGGCAGAACCAGTTTTTCCAAAGCACTGCAGTTACGGAAAGCCATATACCCAATCCGCTTTAAGTTGGCCTGCAGCTGTGTGCCCCCCTGCGCGCTCTGAACCATATTTACATTTTTCAGCTGACTGCAGTTTTCAAAACAGGAATCGCCGATAGCTTCCGTATAAGTCGGAATGGAAATTTCCTGCAAACTTCCGCAGTTATAAAATGCATGGTCACCAAATGTATTCAGCATTGTCTCATAAGGCATATTTACCTGCGTCAAGTTCCCGCAGTTGGCAAAAGCCCAATTCCCCAACGTATTCAGACCATTGCCGAATTCAATGCTGTTAATATTGTTACAGTTATAAAAAGCATAATTTCCGATACCCAAAAGATTGCTGTTAATTTTCAGACGTACAATGTTGGCCGCCGCCATACCTTCACCGGTACCGCCGAATACGCTTTCGGCTTCGCTGCATTGATTGGGTCCGATGATATAATTTCCGTTTCCGTCATCTATCGCAAACTGATTACCGATATACTCCACGTCAATATCCCGAAGTCTGCCGTCCGCCGTTTCCACCAACTTCCAATTGGCAGGAGTTAAATCATTTGGATTTGCAGTTCCCGTACCAACCCAATAATATAACGGTTCATCTATTCCATTAGGCGACCAAATAGCCTTATCCGCATACCGGCACGGATGGAACCGTACAATATCCGTCGTATCCGCATAAGTAGTTATATCTTTATATGTCCCATCCGCCTGCAATTCACTTACCGTGGATATTGCAACCGTTGTCTGCTCCTTTTCCGCATAATAAAGCGGCCTGCCCTGTTTATTTGCCGCCGCCAGCCCATTGGCGGAACCTTCCGTATCCGTATACTTCACATATGCCTCGACCGTAGACGGAATTTCCAGAAATCCGTTATCCAAATGCTGGGTTTTTGTATAACCCACAAGAACGGCAAATTTTCTTGTAGTAGCGTCCTCACCGCCGTCATTGTTGACATAAACAAAACGGAACCTCTGATCACCGGTCTGATATACAATATTTCCGCCGGAATTTACGCCGGTAGTAGGATCAATATTCGGCGCACCGGGCTTCAGCGTGGGAATTGCCCCTACCCCTGCCGCCGATCCGGTCGTGGAAGTAACAAAGTGATCCGCGATTGTATTGAACTCAGACCCGGCTTCCACCGGTGTCACAGGAATCGCCGTCACAAGCAATGCCGATACCATGAACAGACATCCCAGCGTCTTGCGGACCTGTCTCTTCAGCCTGAAATTCTTCTTTTTACTTTTCTTGCCCTTAGCTGTTTTAGCCATTGCTACTCTCCTCCATATGTAAACAAGTCGTTACTGAACCCTTTTGGCCACTACCACAAACCTTCCGTCGGTCTGCGAATGGTCACAGGTGGATAAAGTCAAAAGTTCGTCCCCGTACTCCGCGGTCAAACCCGTATCATACAAGGACATTTCCGCCATTTCGTTCATATAGGAATTGAACTCTTCCCCCGAATTGGCATTAATAAACTGATAATACTTGAATGCAATCTCATTCTCCTTCAGCACCCTCGCCCGGAACACATACATTACCTGATATACACTCTTCTCATATATCGTATCGAACTTTATAATACTGTGATCCCGATAATAAGCTTCCGATGCATACTTCTCCAAATCCCCGAACATCTTCCCGGACTTCATATGATGCCCGTACAGAATCAGATTCTGGCTCCTCGGATAAGCCACACAGTCCGCATCCATAAAAATACTTCCGTTATTATCCTTCTCCTGATTGAAATTATGATCCAGATAATATTCATTGTTGGATGTCTGCATCACAGGATAATCTATTATTGTATCGTCAATTTTCAGCCATCCGATTAGCTTTTTGTTCTTATTATATAAAGTTTTATAATCATCCAGTATGTCAGGGAGCACAATTTCCTCCTGCTCCCCGCGCACCACAATGACCTTCTTCTCTTCTTCCTTATTGACCGGCTCCGCCAGAATCTCACTGTTTTTCAAGCTGGCCAGTTCCTCATAACTGGCTTCGGTACGCTCCGCCACATAATAATATATGAAGAAATAACCGAATCCCAACACTGCGCCCACACTGCACAATGCCACCAGCCACCTTCTCCGCCTGTCCCTTGCTTTCATCTGCGCGGCAATTTCCTTCTGCATATCCTTGTCAAAATCCTTCAGGGAAATCTTCCCGCCGCCCGGCCCGTTCTTATTTTTTGTTTTCGCCGCCCCGCTTCCGCCAGAAGATGCCTTACCGCCTTTTGCCTGTAAACCTCCGCCGCCCGGCCGCTTTGCCGCCATAGACTTCTTAGCCTTCCCCGTTTTCCCGGCCGCCCCGCTTCCCGGCTGCTTCAGTTTTTCCGCCAGTTCATATATGTAGTCATCGAAATCGTTGCCGACCATCGACTCAAACCGATACGCTCCCCCCTGCATCTGTTCATACAGCGCCAGCACATCCTTCGGACTATTGAGATCCATCTTTGCCTTAATCGCGTCAATCTTCTTCTTATCACGCAATGCCGCCTCATAATCCGCCTTGGTACGGAACTGCCGCCCTTCGACCGTATGACCTTCCGCCATGCTGCATTTCTCCTTTAACAGTTACTTCTTTTTATAAGGCATACTTTCCTGTACTGCCCATACCGCTTTCACTGCATATTATTTTGATAATACATTTCCTTTTAATATATGCACCTTCGCCGTATTTTTGAATTGCACATATATTATATTTTACTATACCTTGAAATTAATTCAAGTCTTTTATCAATATATTGTAGCAAATTCTAAGACATTTTTCAATTCTTTTTCCACCTTTCTTTCCCCCTAATATTTGGAAGGTCTTGGGGGGGGGATTTGAATGGTGGGGGATTGGTTGGCGGACGCACCGGATATGCTATAGTGGTCATAAGGACACGCTTCCGCTCAGCGTCAAACGCAGCGGTACTAAGTAACCTCACTAAGTACCGGCGTTTTCCGATGGTCCTTATGACCACTACAGCATATCCGGTGCTGTGTATCGGCAAAATTTCGGCATTTTATTACTTACATATTCATGCCCCCGGGATGGGCGACGGTATAAAAACAAGTTTTTTAGCAATAGGTACTTATCTTATTATCTTTTTAATTTTCTTAGTTTTCTTAGTTTTCTTAATTTTCTTAGTTTTCTTAGTTTTCTTAATTCTCTTAATTTTCTTAATTCTCTTAATTCCCATAATTCTCTTAACTCTCTTAGCTTTTCTTATTAGCTTTCCGTAGATTCCCGCAGCATCCCCCGCTCCCCGGCATAGCTTTGGCGGGTTCACCGCTATTGAAGTTTTGCCGATACACAGCGTCGGATATTATGTAGTTGTCATAAGGACCGTCGGAAAACGCCGGTACTTAGTGAGGTATAAATCTGCCAACGGCAGATTTCGAACTTAGTACCGCTGCGTTTGACGCCGAGCGGAAGCGGGTCCTTAGGACAACTACATAATATCCGGCGCGTCCTCCCTCCAAAACCTCCCCCGCCAAAATATCCCCCACCACAGTAAACACAGCCAAGCCCTCCTCATAGTATAAACCATAAATAAAAAAAATTTTGGAGGCAATACAATGAGTGACTTAACAGCAACAAACTGCGGATGCGGAACAAATAACAACAGCGGGTGTGGGTGCAGTTCCATTATATGGATACTTCTCCTGCTCTGCTTCTGCAACAACGGAAGCGACGGCTGCGGATGCGGCGGCTCCGGCCTTTTCGGCGGGAACGGCTCCGGCTGCGGATGTGAAAACATCATCTGGATCTTACTCCTTCTGTGCTGCTGCGGTGGCAATTCCTTCTGCTAATATCTGACTTTCACATCTTGAAAATAGGCTCCTATGAGCCTATTTTCTCTAAAAAGTGAAAACGGATAGGGAAAAATCTCATATTTCATTTTCAGTCTACATAGGATTTAAAAAACAAAGGGGCCAGGGAACGCTATGGAAAAAAACGGGCAAGACAAAATAACAGCATTTGATACCTTATTTACTACCAATCATATCCAGATGTTAAAAATTCTGATGCCATACTTGGAGCCGCCCATGCGGAGGCAGATGGCTGTCTATATCAAATATCTGGAATTGCGGTATGCCCTTTCTTACTTCGATTCCCCTTCCCATGAATTATACGGATGCGCGGGAGGTTATGGCAGCCCTTTCGGCGGGGCAGGCTCTTTGCCCAAAGAGGAGTTCAATATCAGTAAGCTGTGTTCCGAACTTCTTCCTTACTGCACCAATGACGAAAAGCAGAAGGTAGAGCAGATATCCGGCCTGTTCCGTTCCATGGAAATGTATAAAGAAATGAGTCAGACCTTGGAACTTATGAAAGATTTCATGCCTGACTTTTCACCGGAAACTATGTCCGGCCTGATGCAGAATTTCCAGCCGAATCCCATGTCCGGCCAAGAGAACGGCCGGGCGCAGGATACCGTGTCCGCTGCCGGAGGGCAGGACTCTGCCGAAGGCCATGACGGCGGAGCTGACGGTCCGGAACCGGATGCCATGGCCGGCTCCCGGAAACAGGAAGGCGGTATGGCGGAAATGCTGATGAATATGCTCTCTCCAGAGCAGAAAGCCATGCTAGAAATGTTTGGAGGTAATCACGCCTATGAATCAAAATGAATGGATGAACGACCCGCTGGTGGCAGGCATCGACAAAGCCAAGCTGCAGTTTCTCCAGATGCTTGTCTTCGAAAGCCGGAATCTCACTAAGGAACAGATGATTCCCTTTCTGATGTCTGTGGCACAGAAAGGCAAAGCCAGCAATGTGTCCTTTGACGACAGGGAAATAGAGACTATTGTCGCCGCTTTGCGCAAATATGCCTCTCCCGATGAAGTGGATAAAATCAATAAGCTGATGGCAATGAAAAAGCGACGTTAAAAAAGCCCCCCATGCACGGAGCATCCGTATATTGGGGGGCTGTTATCTATGGTTTCACTACAAGGTTCACTAACCGGCCGGGCACATATATTTCCTTCACCACCGTGCCTGTCAGTCTGTCTTTCACGGCTTCCTTCCCGACGGCAATGGCGTCTTCCCTGCTGATGTCGCTGGCTACCTGCAAAGTTGCCCTTACTTTCCCGTTGACCTGCACTGCAATCTCCGTCATGGCTTCCACTGTCTTAGCCTCGTCATACTCCGGCCATGCAGCCTGATACAGCCTGCCGCCAAAACCTTTCAGTTCCCAGAGTTCCTCGGTCACATGGGGTGCCACCGGGTTCAGCATGAGAAGCAAGGTTCGGAATTCACCTTTCGTCACCTGATTTTTTTTGTAAAATTCATTGATCAGAGCCATCATGGCTGCAATGGCAGTATTGTATTTCAGGCTCTCGAAATCATTGCTCACCTTTTTGATTGTCTGATGCATTTTCGTTTCCAAATCTGTGCTGTATCCGTCTCCTTCCACAAGAAAATCCTGCAGCTTCCAGACTCTTTCCAAGAAACGGCGGCATCCCTTTACGCCGTCTTCCGACCATGAGGCGCTTAATTCAAATGCCCCTATGAACATCTCATAAGTCCGCAGCGTATCCGCCCCGTAATCCCTCACTATGTCGTCCGGATTCACCACATTTCCCCTTGATTTGCTCATTTTCTCCCCGTTGGATCCGAGAATCATTCCATGGGAGGTACGTTTCTGATAAGGTTCCGGGCAGGGCACTGCTTTCTGGTCATATAGGAACTTATGCCAAAATCTGGAATACAGCAGATGAAGCGTAGTATGCTCCATCCCGCCGTTATACCAATCTACCGGCATCCAATAATCCAGCGCTTCCTTACCAGCCAGCGCTTCTTTGTTCTTCGGGTCGGTATAACGGAGGAAGTACCAGGAAGAGCCTGCCCACTGCGGCATCGTATCCGTTTCCCGCTTTGCCGGACCCCCGCAGCACGGGCATGTCACCTTTACCCAGTCTTCCATGGCCGCCAGCGGAGATTCTCCGTTGTCCGTGGGCATATAACTCTCCACCTCCGGCAGTTCCAGCGGAAGTTCGCTTTCCTTCAGCGGCACAAAGCCGCATTTTTCACATATTATGATCGGAATCGGCTCGCCCCAATAACGCTGCCTGGAAAATACCCAGTCCCGCAGCTTAAAGTTGGTCTTTTTGGCCCCAATCCCTTTTTCTTCCAAATATTCTATTATTTTTTTCTTTGCATCGGCCACATTCAGCCCGTCCAGGAAATCCGAATTGACCAAGGTTCCCTCTGCCACATCCGTATAGACCGCTTCCTGCACGCTCACCGGGCTTCCTGCCACTACTTCTATAATCGGCAGCTGAAATTTCTTTGCAAATTCCCAGTCCCTTTCATCATGAGCCGGTACAGCCATAATCGCTCCGGTTCCGTAAGTCATCAATACATAATCGGAAATCCAGATAGGAATTTCCTTCCCGTTTACCGGATTCACTGCCGTCAGTCCCTGAATCATCACGCCGGTCTTATCTTTTGCCAATTCCGTACGTTCAAAATCCGACTTCTTCGCGGCCGTCTCCCGATATGCCTCCAATTCTTCCCAGTTGCCTATTTCCGATTTATACTTATCAATCATGGGATGCTCCGGCGACAAAACCATGTAGGTAACGCCGAACAAAGTATCCGGCCTGGTGGTATAAATCCGCAGCGTCTCTTCTTTATCCTTTACCCGGAAATCCACTTCCGCGCCTTCCGATTTACCGATCCAGTTCTTCTGGGATACTTTCACCCGTTCCACATAATCTACCGTATCCAGCCCTTTCATCAACTCATCCGCATATTCCGTGATTTTCAGCATCCATTGGCTCTTTACCTTACGGACTACCTCGGAGCCGCAGCGTTCGCACACTCCGTTCACCACTTCCTCGTTGGCAAGCCCTACTTTACAGGACGTACACCAGTTAATGGGCATTTCGCTCTTATAAGCCAGCCCCGCATGGAACAGCTTCAGGAAAATCCACTGTGTCCACTTATAATATTCCGGATCCGTCGTATTGATTTCCCTCTCCCAGTCAAAAGAATAACCCAAGGAATGCAGCTGCCCTTTAAAACGTTCCACATTATTTTTCGTCACAATCTTGGGATGGATATGGTTCTGAATCGCGTAATTCTCGGTGGGCAGCCCGAATGCGTCCCACCCCATGGGATAGAGCACATTATACCCCTGCATCCTCCGCTTCCTTGCCACGATATCCAATGCCGTATACGGCCTTGGATGCCCTACATGCAGCCCCTGTCCCGAAGGATAAGGGAATTCCACCAATGCATAATATTTCGGTTTGGTATAGTCGTCCGAAGTTGCAAATGCATGCTCATCGTCCCATACCTTCTGCCATTTCTGTTCCACCTCTCTGTGATTATACGGTTCTGCCATCTTCTTTTGCTCCTTTATCCTAAACCGGCACGGCTCCCGCACCGGTAATCTATATATGAAATCACAGTAATTTTATCCTCTTTCAAAGCTTCTGTCAAGTTTCATGCACATTTTTCCATGAAAGTCAGTTTCCGAAAAAGGAATCTATGCCACGGCTATTCCACCGCCCGGACAGGATGCAGCCCATATCCTTCCGCGTACTTCAACGTCACCACATCCCCCGCCTGATATCTTACAATCCCAATCAGTTCCTCATCCGACATATCCAAATCAAAGATGTCCTCGCTATTTTCCAGGCAGATATAGTAATGCGTATTCCCCTCCAGCACAATCGGCGAAATTACCGCTATCCTGCCCGTCACTTCCTTATACAGTTCCGCATTTTCCGACACAATGCCGTTGGTGCTCAGCAAATCGGTATAATTGCCTTCGCATTCCTGCACCGTGTCGCCGATTGCCACCCATTGATATTTCTGCACATTGACCATGGCATACTTCTTTACCAGACCTGCCGCATCCTTCAGAGCCATGAAATAAGTAGGCTCGTCGGCAATATTTAACAGCAAAGGAAAAGTAGCCCGGTAACCCAAGTTCTGCACCTGCCCTTCCGCCGAAGACATGGCCGAATCTTCAATGGCCCCTTCTACTTTATAATACCTTGTTTCCATCGTCCTCTGATTCATCAGCACGAAGCCTACATTGGACTGGTCGCCGCTTAAGCTAGTAACGCCCGTATATACCCAGACATCATCCTCCAAGGCAATATAGTTATACCCGTTGGTAGACTGCAGGCAGTCCTTCTGCCCCAGCACGGAATTGAAGTATCCGTTTTTCAGTATTCCCGAATAATCATACAGCCGGATCAGAAGTTCCGCCGAATATACTTTATCCACCCACTGCGGCACATCCTCTACCGCATAATCAATGCATTCCCCCGTCACCGCATTGCAGAGCACCACCCTGCCCACGGTCTGTCCGCCGAACAGGCCGATATTGAATTTCTTTACCGGGCATACCCAGTAAGGAGTCCCCTCCTCGTCGATTTCAAAGAAAATCTGGTCGTCAAATATATAAGTCGGGAACCGGAACCGCAGATGACGGTGCAGATTCCGGTTGAAATATTCCGATTTGGAATACTTAAACCCTTCCTCCAGCTTCACGCATTCCGTATCCTGCGTGGCCATATTAATCAGGATGTATGCCGGCAGTCCGTCCTTCTGATTGGTCAGCCATTTAATGGGGCTGGCATAAGTCAGCGGCGCCACACGCACCGGAACGCCCTGATAATTAATCTGTGTATATTCGTTGGACACCTCAAACTGAGACACCATATCCACCAGACTGCCCAGCTTACGGTTTCCCAGCAGAGCCGCCGAATCTTTATCCAGCAGCGGAATCGTACGGTAATCCACTTCCTTAATGTCCTCCGTAAATTCCCGCTCTTCTATGGTCAGCAAGGCCTGATATTTTTTTGCATTGATAATGGGGGAAGACAACAATGACCCTACCGCATATATGCCCACCGTCAAAAGCAGCAGGATTCCCAATGCCTTCAGCACTTTATTGTCTTTCAGCCCGTAAGTATTGAATTTTATCCCGAACTTCTCCGATATTTCCGACTCCACATATTCCCTGCTGGCCGTACGGACTGCATACACTACCATAATAACCAGAAGAATGGTTATGATAAAGAACCAAAAACCGGCCGCATGGATGTTGACCGCAGGCAAAGCAATATAATAATAGATGCCGGCCGCCGTCAAAGCCGCTAAAATAATCACTAAATTCCGAACCCATTTTTTCATACAATCCGCTTCCTCTCTGTCCTGTTTCCGTATATGGCACAGAACCGGCCATTTACCAAACCCAATACAGCAGCTTCTTGGACATGCACATTTTCAGGCTGCCCTGAAGCCCTAAAGAGGCCTGGTTTCCCTCCACAACTGCCCCATAGGGCATATATCCCATGGACAGATGAAGATTAACCATGAATGCCTCCAAAGCCCTTCCGATTCCCTGCCGGCGATATTCTCCGTAAACTTCCAGCAGCCCGATGCTGCCCTCCTGATGGGTGCCGGCAAATCCGGCAAGCCTGCCGTCCGCAAAGGCTCCGTAAATATGCCCGCCCCGGAGCCGTTCTTCCAGATACCCTTTGTCCGTAGGCATATGGTAACGGGACATGACTTCCTCCAGATAATCTTCCCCCAATTTCCGGAAGCTTATGTGCCTCGGTACGGATAGGGCTGTCCTCTCCGTATAAACCGCATGATATACCGGCAGCCTGACGCTGACCGGAAACCGCTGTTCCAAAGGCGCAAGCAGACATTCCTGATGCACCGCGAACTGCCAGCCGCTGCTGTCTCCCGGAACCCAGCCCGCCACTTCTTCCGCCTTTCCCTCATCAAATGCCGCCAGCATATAAATCTTTGCTTCTTCGTCCCTTATAAGAATGCCCGCCGCCGAGGCTTCCGCAATCTCTCCCCGCCCCCGCCGGAGACTTTCCGTCATATCAATATGATGCGCCTTTCCCTTCCCCCTCAGCAATTGAATATATTGCTGCTTCCTACAGTACCGGCCATACATATCCGGGCGGTTTGCCGCAGTCCTCCGTTCCGACTGACCCAGCCGCCATGCGGCAATCTTTCGATGATCCCCGGAAAGAAGCACCTCCGGCACACGCTTCCCATGCCATTCCTCCGGACGGGAATATTGCGGATATTCCAGCAAATCATTGTGAAAGGTCTCAAAATCGGCAGAAGTCTCATTGTGCAGCACACCCGGCACCAGCCTTGCAATGGCATCCACCATCACCATGGCCGGCAGTTCCCCCCCGGTAAGGACATAATCGCCGACAGAAACATAATCTGTCACGATTTCCTCCAAAACCCTTTCGTCAATCCCCTCATAATGCCCGCATAAGAAAATCAGGTTTTCCTCTTTCGACAATTCCCTTGCCATTTTCTGGGAAAAAAGCCTGCCCTGAGGCGTGAGGTAAATCACTCTCGCCGTGCAGGCCGGCGAGCCGGTTTCCGAAGCATGCGGAAAGCCTTCTGCCGCCTTTTCTGCCCCGCCGCCTGCAGCCCTGCCTTCCTTAATTCTTTCCGCAATGGCACGGTAACAGTCAAAGACAGGCTGTGCCTGCATCAGCATCCCCGCACCGCCGCCGTACGGATAATCATCCGTTTTCTTATGCCTGTCTTTCGTATAATCCCTTATGTTCACCGCTTCCAGAGTCAGCAGCCCCTTTTCCATGGCTTTTCCGAGGATGCTTGTCCGCATCCCCTGCTCCACCATCTCCGGAAATAAAGTCATCACATAACAGTTCATTTTACAACAGCCCTTCCAGTAAATGCACGGTCATAACCCTCGCTTCCACATCCACCTCTAAAATGCATTGTCTGATGGCCGGAATCAGCAGTTCCTTTTTCTCTTCCATTTCCACCACATACACATCATTTGCCCCGGTTTCGATTACGTCCTTCAGGATGCCCAGCTTCCTGCCGCTGTCCTCCGACACCTCCATCCCTATCAGATCCGCTATGAAATACTCATCCTTTCCCAGTTTCTGTGCATTTTGCCGCATCACATAAAGTTCTTTCCCTTTATATTTCTCTATGTCATTAATATTGTCAATTCCCTTGAATTTTAATATGGCAAACTGCTTAAAGTATTTGACCCCTTCAATTTCCAGTTCCAGTTCTTCCTTTCCCGTATCCAGAACCACCGACTTCATTTTGCCGAAACGCCTGGCGTTATCCGTGGTAGGGAATACCTTTACTTCACCTCTGATTCCATGAGTGGAGGCGATGATACCCACCCGCAGCATGTTCTCCATTTTGCTCTTCCTTTCCTGACATTCTTTCTTACCGAGCAGAGATAATTTTCCCTGCCCGCCGTGCCCCCGTCAGCGGCATACCTCATAAATCGAAATAAGGATGGGAAAGCCCATCCTTATCGTCTTCCGTTTATCCGTCAGCCATGCCGGCATTAAATAATCTCCACATCCACCTTTTTATTATCTTTGAAGGACGCTGCCTTTACCACGGAACGGATTGCTTTTGCAATCCTTCCCTGCTTGCCGATTACTTTGCCCATATCCTCCTGTGCGACATGAAGTTCAATGACTATATTCCTGCCGTCGTCCTTCTCCGTCACCACTACTTCATCCGGCTTATCCACAAGCGCCTTGGCAATAACCTCAACTAATTCTTTCATAGTCCACCTCCAAAAGCACCGGGCCTTATTTAGAAATGCCTGCAAGCTTAAAAATTTTGCTGACTATATCCGTAGGCTGTGCGCCGTTTGCCAGCCACTTCTTAGCCAGTTCCTCATTTACCTTGAAGGTACTGGGTTCCGTGCTCGGGTCATAGGTTCCGATTTCCTCAATAAACCTGCCGTCTCTGGGGGATCTGGAATCTGCTACGATAATTCTATAAAAAGGAGCTTTCTTCTGACCCATTCTTCTTAATCTGATTTTTACTGCCATTCTCTTTTCACCTCCGCAAAATGCTTTAAATTTCATAATTTATATAAGAAATAGAATCCTGCCGTAAATACCGCCGGTTCTATATCTGTCATTGAAAAGATATCTCCTGAAATGCATCTTCAAAACCATTCCCAAAGATTTCCTAAAAAGGGAATTTCCGGCCGCCGAAGCCTCCGAACATGCCGCGTCCCTTCTTGCCGCCCATCATTCCGGGCAGCTGCTTCATCATCTTCTGTGACTGCTCAAACTGTTTGATAAAACGGTTGACCACGGCAATATCCACCCCGGCTCCCCTGGCAATCCGGCTTTTCCGGCTCAGATTCAGCAGTTTCGGATTTTCCCGTTCGGCCGGCGTCATGCTCAGCACAATCGCTTCCATCCTGGCCAGCTGCTTCTCATCCACCATGGATTCCAAATCGTCCATCTGTTTGCCGCCAATGCCGGGCATCATTCCCAAAATACTGGAAAGCCCGCCCATTTTCTTCATCTGCTTCATGCTTTCCAAATAATCGTTAAAATCGAACTTGCCCTTTTTCATGCGGGCAGCCATCTCTTTTTCCTTATCCCCGTCAAGGTCTATGCTGGCCTGCACTTTATCAATCAAAGTCAGCACGTCGCCCATGCCCAGAATCCGGCTGGCCATCCGATCGGGATAGAACTGTTCCAAATCGGAAAGCTTCTCCCCCATGCCCACATAAAGAATGGGCTTCCCGGTCACCGCCTTTACGGAAAGCGCCGCACCGCCTCTGGTATCTCCGTCCATCTTAGACAAAATAACGCCGTCTATCCCCACCTTTTCGTCAAACTCTTTCGCCACATTGACCGCATCCTGCCCGGTCATGGCATCCACCACGAGCAGCGACTGATGCACCGTCACGTTTGCCTTGATTTCCTGGAGTTCCGCCATCATCCCCTCGTCAATATGAAGCCGCCCTGCGGTATCGAGGATTACCACATTATGCCCCTTCTTTCCGGCATGCTCCAAAGCGGCTTTGGCGATATCCACCGGCTTATGGCTGTCGCCCATGGAAAACACATCCACTTCCTGTTTTTCGCCGTTTATCTGTAACTGCTTAATGGCTGCCGGACGATATATGTCACAGGCCACAAGCAGCGGTTTCTTTCCTTTTAACTTTAACTTTCCTGCAATTTTGGCCGTAGTGGTGGTTTTG
The DNA here is from genome assembly GCA_910579645.1 of uncultured Lachnospiraceae bacterium. Taxonomy (GTDB): domain Bacteria; phylum Bacillota; class Clostridia; order Lachnospirales; family Lachnospiraceae; genus Kineothrix. Next base: position 24,128 of record CAJTVK010000008.1, read on the forward strand.
CCGGCACCCTGGAGGCCGCACATCATAATGACCGTTACGGATTTCCCCGGCTGCATCTGTATCTCGGTAGTTTCCGAACCCATCAGGGAGACCATCTCTTCGTTTACTATCTTAATCACCATCTGCCCCGGATTCAGGCCGTTCATCACATCTGCCCCAATGGCACGTCCTTCCACCGCTTTCACGAACTGTTTTACAACCTTAAAGTTAACGTCCGCTTCCAGCAGCGCCATCTTCACTTCTTTCAGGGCTGTTTTCACATCTTCTTCCGTCAGACGCCCTTTGCTCCTTAAGTTTTTAAATACATTCTGCAATTTATCCGTCAGACTTTCAAATGCCATAAACTAACCTCTTACTATCCTACGCTTTGCATGATTGCTTTCCTGCCGCTACAATGCCTTTAATATTTCATCCGATAATTTCTTAATTTCCCTTCGCAGCCGCTCCTGTCCCACCGTCTCATCTTCTGCCAGCGCATTCATCTCCTGCACTTTGCTTTTGATTTCATTGAAATGCTCCACGAGATGCAGCTTTTTCTCATATCCTTCCAGAATGCCGTTGCACCTTTTGATCAAATCATGGATTCCCTGCCTGCTGATGCCCTGCTCCTGCGCAATCTCACTGGGAGACAGGTCATTGTATACCGCGTCTTCATATATTTTCCGCTGATGTGCAGTCAGCAGTTCTCCGTAAAAATCATACAGCAGCCCTTGTTCTACAATTTTTTCCATGCCGTGCCCCCTAAGCAAATATCCGTTCTCCGCAGCTATGCCTTGTTTGCATTGGCACTTTGCATATCATACTACGAGTATGACTGCATGTCAAGTGTTTTTTCTTTACGAACTTTTGTTTGTGTTGTTTCATCTGATGTTATCCTTGTTTATATCAATATCGCTGCCTGATAGGGTACTTTTGTCATGGTCTATCTTTTTCCGTCTTTCCTCTCGAATTTGTCACAAAATTGTCACAGCTATTATGATATAATGTACCCTCCTATGATTCAGGAGAGATTATAAGTTGTGGGGATTCCCTCATTTCCTGCTGCCAGTCTGTTTTCTATCCTTTGTCGTGCATAATGCGCATAATTTATACGCAAAAGTCATTGACATACGCATAAAAAAAGAGCATAATACATAATATAAGGAGAGCACAATATGACAGTTCGTGAAATACTAAAGGTGCTTCATAAAGATGGATGGTACTCCACCAATCAGGAAGGCTCCCACATAAGCCTAAAGCACCCAACAAAGCCCGGAAAAGTCACAGTGCCAAATCACAACGGGGACTTGAAACCGGGAACACTAAACAGCATTTACAAGCAGGCGGGACTGAAATAGCCCTACTGCCTACGGTTATCATAGAAAGGAGCGTAATTTATGCGGAATTTAACTTATCTTGCAGTTTTTGAACCATCAACAGACGGCTCATATAGTATCTACTTCCCTGATTTACCCGGATGTATCAGTGTTGGGGATAATCTGGAAGAAGCTGCACGTATGGCAGCAGAAGCCGCAAGCCTCCATGTTTACAGTATGGAATGTGACAATGAGGAAATCCCCACTCCATCCGTGAACCTCTCCAAAGAAGATACAGAGGGAAATGTTGTAATGCCCGTTACAATCCACCCTGATTTATTCCGCATAAAAAAGGACAACGAGCGCATCAAGACAAACATCACGCTCCCTGCATGGCTGAAAAGGATTGCAGAAGAACAAAAAGTAAACTATTCCCGGCTTTTGGAGTCTGCCCTGATTGATTATCTGCAAATACCTATGTCCGGCAGACAATAAGCCCCTGCCCTGCTGCCCCATGCCATATATCATTCTCCACATGGCCAGTGATTTCCGGCAGCAGGATTTCCCCCGTACACTTTCATGAAGAAAGCCTTGTCCAGTTTCATTCCCGGCCGGATGCTCTGCACCAGTTCCTCACGGCTTGCCATCTGCAATCACTCCGTTGAAATAGCAAGTGTTGTTTCATCTTGTGTTATCTTTGTTTATATCACGTCTTTATCAGATGAAACACCAAACAGCGAAACTTTAGAAGCTATGGCAGAGGTTCAGGCAATGATGAAAACTGATGCAGGAGAACACTTTGACGGCTCTACTTCTGATTTTCTTACTATGCTGTCGGAGAAATAAATCATGTTAAAATTAAATTCCTTCAAAACTCTATCGGCACATTTTTCTCACCTGCCTATGCACACATCCACATATTCTGATAAAGAATCCGCCGCCGGCTTTTTTTTCCCATTACTGTAATAATAAACCTTCCCGGCCTCATCGCATATAGTCAAAATTCCGTTTATCCCATGATTCTCAAGCAAAAAACAATCCTTTGGAAACCCGCCTCCGGCTTCCCTTTCCGCCGTCGTCCTTCCGACCACGTCCAAATAATCGGGCACGTTCAGTCCCATCCATTCCGTTCCATAAAAAGAAACCGCGCCGAATGCCTTCAGGAAACACTTATATTCCTCCGGAAATTTCAGCCCCAGTTTTTTTTCTGCCCTATCAATCTCGTCTTCCGTACATGCCCCAATGACACACAGTCCCTGAACATCCTTTAATTTATCCACCAATTTGTCCATCTTTCCATTCTCTCCTTATTCCGTTGCATTACTCATATATTTTCCCAATAGCATTAAGTTATAGAAAATGACTTCAGTCAGTTCTGTTCACGCAATCCGCATTCTGCAACGCTGCAAGCATCTCTTATCCCATAGAATCCGCGCGTTCCTTCCAATACTCCCTTTTCTCGGCATTAAAGTCCTTACGGTCTATTTCCGATTCCTTATCTTTTACATGCAGCACGGTATCATTTCCCTTACCCCGGTGTTCCTGCATGGTCAGTTCGGCATAAGGGCTGTCCTGCTTTTGACCGATATGATGCACTTCCACGGTTTCTCCGTTCTTATTAATGGGAGACAAAGGCCCCTCCGGAGTTTTCATGTTCACGCGCTCCTGATTGGTTCTTCCGAACGCATCTTTCTGGTTCCAGTCAATGTCTTTTCTCACCAGGCACCATTTATCTCCCACAAGCTTTGCCTCAACCCCTGCCTTTTCATAAATTTCCGCTTCCTTCATGGAACCTATCTTGTCAATAATCTCATCCGGCCAGCCTGTCCTCTCTTTCAGTTCTTGTTTTTCCCTGTCGGAAAGCCCTCTTTCCTCTGCCTCGGCGCCTTCCTTCTCCGGCACCGTTTTCCTTTCCGTCTCTGCCGCCGCCTCCGGGCTCTTCTCCGGCTCTTCCGTCCTGCTTTCCGAAATTTCTGCCAAGCCGGGCAGTTCCTCCGTTTCCCTGCCGGAATCGGAGAAATCCGTCTCCGGCAGTTCTCCGGCATCTCTTAAGCCCGGCAGTTCCCATTCTCCCGGTCTTTGAGAATCCGGATTTTCTATGCAGTTTTCATTCCTTTCAGGATTTCCGTCCCTCTCCAACGCATTCTCCGATAATTCCATCCCCATCACATCACCTTCTCTTTCAGATAGTTTACGCGCAAAAGTTCAATCACCTGATTTTCCGGATGTTTTTCATGCTCTGACCTACAGATATGATACATAATGACATACAATTCCTGTTCCGTAAATCCTTCAAACATTCCTTCTACATTCTGCAACATAATACTTCCCACCTGCTCCAGATTCTCGCAGTTCCCGGTTCCCCGGAACACATCCCGCAAATCATAGTTCTTCTGTATCAGATCCGCAAGCGCCCACTCAAACTGCCGGTTTTTCCGTTTTAAGTTCAGCATAAGATCTTTCCGGATTTTCGCCGAAGCATGGCATCTTTTTATCTTCTCTGCCACAACGGCATATTCCTCTTCCTTTAACTCTTTCTTCAGAAGCAGATGCAGAAGACTGTCATTGTAATCCTTTCTTGCCGTCAGCCCATGATATTCTTCTCTCCTACGGGAGCCCCAAACAGGATCCGCATGTTTAGGCAGGGAACAGAGCACCGCTTCCTGCCAGTCATTCTGATAGATGGCGGCAATGCCCCTTGGCAGTTTTGACAGTTCATCGAACTGCCGATTTTTCAAAGCAATGGAACCTCCTATTATTTCCCTGTCCGTACTCTCCGGAAGCCGCAGCACAATCTTTGTATTTGTGTTCCGTATGACTGCCGTATCCAAAAGGTTAGGAGCCTGATCCACAATGATAAATCCTTCCCCGTATGTCCGCATCTCGGCAATGGCATTGGCCAACATTTCCACCGATTTCCCTGCCAGGTTGGATGACTCCGCCGTCTGCTCCGCAGAGGTCTTTTTCAGCAGGTTATGCGCTTCTTCCAGCACGGTGACATGCCGAAGCGGCATATTCATCCCATCCGTCTCCGCTATTCTGTATTCCTGCATTTTCAGCACGGTCAGTCCCATAATCAGTGCTTTGGTTTCCGTCGCGCCAACACGGCTGATATCAATGATGGCACATTCGTCGAACAATGCCCTTACATCTATTTCATCGCTTACAAAAATACGCCCGTTAATGCCGTTAGTAAGAGATTTCAGCCTGGTAGTCAGGGAACCGATATAGTCGCCCTTTGTATCGGCGGAATAATCCGACCGGCGAATCACGGCCTGCAGTTCGCGGAGCACATCGTCAAATGTGGGAAACAGCCCGGCCACCTTCCTGTTTTCCGACAGGTCAAGATCCCATCCGGCTGAAATATAAGCCTGCTCTATAGATTCTTTCAACACTGCCGGCATGGCGGCATACATTGGCCAGCAGACATTGAAAATTTCCACAATCCGGTCAATATGCTCCAACACATGGATGCCGTCAGGGAAAGAAAAGGGGTTGATTCTCAGCATTTCCCCCATTTTCGGATTCGTGCCGAAACATCTGACATCCGAAAAAATCTCCTTGTACTCCCCTTTGGCCGGCTCGACCACAAGGAACGGCACCTTTTTTCTTCTGACTTCCTCCAACAGATGATAAACGGCATTTGATTTTCCTGTCCCGGTGGATCCTGTCACAAAGGTATGCATCGTCAGACTGTCTAAGTCCAGCTCCACCGAGGTATCCGTATCCTGCCCCAAATGATGAACCTTCCCCATAGGCACGGTTGCTTCTCCCCGTTTTCCCCTTACAATGATTTCCTGCGCAAACGGGGCATGCTCCACTACCGGCAGCCCTCGCACCGAATGCCTCGGCAGCCCCATATGAATTGCCAGTTCTTTCGTGCTTACCAAGGCCGAAGGATTCACTTCCATATACTTTTCCGCTTCATAGCCGAACCGCTGACAGATAAATTGGGGATGGACAAAGTTCTGAAGGTATGGCAGCATATCCTTCACGGACTTATCCTCCGACCATGAATTGATTGCATTTCTCTCAATCCCGCTGTCCACACCGGCAATTACCGATTTATATGTATTGGCCGCAGTCTCTGTCTCCGCAGCCGTTTCACCCAGAAAATATGCGGCAAAGTTCCACATCCCGAAACTTTCGCACTCTTCCATCCGCTCCAGATGTTTCCCGATTCTCTGCAAAGCCAGACTCAATGTCATGTTCTGTGCATTCAGTGTAATGCCCTTAGAGTCCCCGAAAGTATCCGTCACCGCTTTGGTTTCCATAAAATTAAATGCCTGCCCCTCCGCGTAAGCATGGCTTTCGCTTCTGCTTCTCCCCATGCTTTGGGACCTGCCAATGGTTTCGCTTCTTCCATGAGCCGTACTTTCACTGTTGCTGAATCCGTAAGAATTGCTGAATCCATGAGTAAGTGTTTTCGATATGGAATCGGATACGGAGTCCGTATGTGTCACTCCTTCCGCCACGGAATGGCTGCGTCCCTTGGAAATCCCTCCGTTTATGGCTGCGCCGGCCTTAAACAACCCTATATCCGCACCGCCATTGACCGCTGCCCCGGCATACATCCCTGTGCTTCTGCCCTCCGTCTCCGTATGGCTTGTTCCGTCAGCCTGACCTTCCGTATGGACAGTGCCGTCAGCCTCCGATACCGTTTGACCATGCATGTCAGTATACGTCCTTGACGTACCCATTGTCTCATTCCTTCCCACCGACCGATTATAAGTATCTGTTTCCGTCTCCGTTTCTCCGTCCGTCGTGGTAACCGTCACATTTTCCGTCCGCCCCTGACTGCTCCCGTCCGACCGGCTGCTCCCTTCCGATTCCGTGAAACTCATCTGCATATTGGCAAAAGGAGAAATCTGTGTATAGATATACTCATATTCCCGCTTTCTGTCCGCCAGCGCTTCCTGCGTCAGGCTGTCAGCAATTAGGATTGCCGTATACCCCTTTCCATGCATTGCATAGACAAATTTTTCAAGTCCCTGAATAAAATCATTATTGTCCGCAGCTGCCTGTTCCTGCTTATAGTCTGCCACGCAAGTGACGCTGGATATACAGCCGATGTCCAATGCTTTCATATCCCGCCGCATATCCTCATCATAATATTCCGAAATGCGGCTTCCGGGGAAAAAGCCCCGTAAAGTCTGTTTCAGCATCTGGAAAAGCGTCCCTGCCGATTTGGAACTGTTTGGCCTTGCCCCCAGATAAAAATCCGTTTTCTCTCCGTCGCTTTTCAGCATCAGGACAAGGGTACACGGATGATTGGACAGCGCATGAAATACCATGGCCAGTTTGTCCACGGAAAACTCGTCTTCCTGATACACAAGTTCCGATATCTGAAAAAAATGAATGTCCTGTAGGCCTTCAAAAACCCGGGAATTCCGCTCAATAATAGGCATCTGTTCCAATCGGGTCACATAACCTTTCATCACCTCATCCTCAATAATGGAAAGACAATTTTCCAGATTGTTCTGAAGTATGCTTAAGTTCATTTTCCCCGGGGAGTCTTCCATATAAGGTTTGGGATTCGGTGCTGCGCCGGATGTCTTCTGTTCTGTATATGCAGGCAATTCCTTATCTTTTTTCCCTGCGGAATATGTCCCGTTTTTCTCCCACTTCATTATTTCTTCCTCCTTTCGTAATATACCCAGTCCGCATCTTCCGCCCAGATATCTTCCGCCCAGATATATTCTTCCCCGGTACCGAGTATTTGGCGAAGCTTCGAAACAGCTTGCCGAATAAATTTAACATCTGCTTTCGATTTCTTTACGATTTTCATGTGCCCCAAAAGATGATCCCCGCTGTCCATCTGTTCTAAAATCCAATAATCGCAGTCATTTCCTTTGCCTCGGATCCGCCATTTTTCACTTTCGTAATCGATTCTCTGCCTAAATTGATGAGAGTCTACCCTGCTATACAAATATGACTTTATCTCAGTTTTACCTTTTAATTTATGTTTTACGGTTTTTCTTAAACCAAATGATGATAACTCATATATTACCTCAGCAGAAGAATCACGACCGGCCTCTATACTATAAATCTCCCAAAAGCCATCCCCCCTAACGAACGTTGCATCCACTGACCCGGCAGCATGATATGCATCCCTATTTCCCGGGGATTGAACTTTAGGACTACTATTATAAGTATTATAAACAGTACTGCTGCTACTATAATCAGTCCAATCCCCTTCCCTTTTTTTGAACCTTCACCATCCATTCGCCTATTCTGTTTCTCTGCATTCGCTCTTCTTGCCTCCTCAACACGTTTTTTCTGTTCCATCTGTTCCAAGGTCACTTTTTGATTATGCCTCTCCAATTCACGCTGTTTCTCGGCAATTCGCTTTTCCTGTATCTCCTGCGGGGATCCTTCACCATCTGTCCGCCTATTTTGTTTCTCGGCCTCCGCCCTCCTAGCCTCCTCAACACGTTTTTTCTGTTCCGTCTGTTCCAAGGTCACTTTTTGATTATGCCTCTCCAATTCACGCTGTTTCTCGGCAATTCGCCTTTCCTGAATTTCCCTTTCGTCCAGCAGCCTTGCCACCTTATCCGCATATACTACCCTTGCCACTTTCACCATATGCTCAAAGCGTCTGGCTGCAAAATTCTTCATCAGATCCGCCTTCAGATTATCCCAATATTGCATATCCCATTCCGACTCATCCATAGTAAGCGCCGTCATCTCCGTATAGCTGTCAAACATGCCCGGAATCCCTTTACAATACTCATAGTCGCTTTCATACTTTGCAAAAGTAGGATCCACGTCGAGACAGTCTGCAAATATATAGCGAAGCCCCTTTATATCCTTGCTGTCCGCACATCTCTTTACTTCCGTAAGCATCCTCCGTTCCCTCCTTTCCCTTGTCAGATATCAAGAATTGCCTCAATTTCCGCCTTATTTCCCTCAATCCATTCCAACAATTCTCTATTGTACTTTAGTTCTTCTTCCTTTACCTGCTGATCTTTAGCGCACTGCTCCAATTGGGCATACTTTTCCTGAATCAGGGCATCCAGTGTATCAAAACTCTTCATAAACTCGCGCTTCATCTTATCAATCTGTTCTTCCGCATATGTAAGTGCCTTTCCTATGCCGTCGTCCATGTTTCTACGCAGTTTGCTGATAAGCCCTGACTGAATAACAGCGGTTTCCACAGAAAATTTCTCGATTTTTTCCCTGCGTTCTTCGTAAATATCCCGCATCACAGTCTTATATTTTATTACCGTCTCATAAACATCCTGCTCTTCATAATCGTCCACCGACTCGTAAACATCCTCTTCGATATAATCTTTTTCCCAAAATTTCAGTTTGCCGAAAAACCCTTTTTTCTTCGGGTTTCTCACTGTCCGGGTACCTGTATGTTCTACATGGGAACCAACCTTCACTTTCTTAGTCCCAATCTTTCTTTGTTCCGTTCCGTCTGCCACCTGCTCTTTTTCCTGCCCCACTTTTTCATAATAAATTTTTTCTTTTACTGATACCTCTCCCACATCATCCACAGTTTCCGTGGCAAAGTCATCCGAACACCATTCCTCTGCATTTTCCTTCATGCTGCAAAGCACTCCTCTAATTAAATCTGCCGTGCTGAAATCAAGCTGCATATCCGTGGAAGCATTATCTATCTTTTCCAGCTTTTCCTGATATTCTGCAAGGATTCTTTCCCCCGTTTCCACGATTTCTTTATTTATCACGCTTTCCAGTTCTGATGTCAGTTCTGCAATATAATCGGAACTCATCAATGCAAACTGTGAGACCAGTTTCTTAGCCTCTTCCCTATTGGTAATGACATCTCCATAATGCTGAAACACCCTTGTGGTTTTCCTTGCAGCTTCCGTTTTCAATGCATCAGCCTTGCTTTCAATAGAATCCATGGGATTCAAAGCCTCAATCCGCCCTTTGAATACCTTTGCTTCTTTTCCGTCCACTATCTTGGCCCTTACGGCAGCCGCCCTTTCCGCACATTCCTTTGCAGCCTTTTCATTAGAAGCAACCACTGTTTTTGCCCTCACCAACACTTGAGTGCTTTCCAATACTTCCTGAAAGGATTCCACAAGATCTTTTACTTTCTTTGTCTTTGCATATTTATTCACATATGCCTCAATCGCCGCCTCAATAGAGCAGATTCCGCAATGTACCAACGCCTGCTCTTTCTCGTTCTTATTCTTCTCTGCCCGATCCAGTTTATAATTCAATTCCTTCTGGGCGCTTGGGGACAATGTGGAATACTGTTCCAGATGCATCGGTTCATGTTCGTTAAATTTATCAATCATCGGAAGTGTATCCCGCGCCGCAGTGGGCAATTTCTTTTGTTCGTTTCTCGACAACTCACCTATATTATCAATACCGTTCAGATAAGTCCTGATATTCAGTGCCGTAAATGCGGAACAAGGAAAAATCTGAGGATTTTCAATGCCATGGTCGGCCAGATATTTCCTTGCCTTCCTCATGACGTCACTGATGTCTTCCTCTTCCGGATTATATGCATCCATCTTATTGATGGCAAAAAGAAATCTGTCACGAACCTGCTTTCCTCCAGTTTTTATCTGCGCCGCAACATATGACAAAAGCACATTGTCATCGTTTGTCTCCAGCTGCGTGCCGTTCAGAACATATAAAATCAGGTTATTTGAATTGTTTTTTATTGTACGGTAAGTAGTATTCTTGTGCTCCTGATCCCGTGAATTATTAGTTCCCGGGGTATCCATAAGCATCAATGCAGTATTTCCCGCATTCAGAAACGGAATGTTCCCTTCCGCCACTATACGATTCACATCCTCATTCTCGTTCCATTTGCACATAATATCATAGGTCAGTTCCGGCACTTCCTCCAACAGCTTATCATTTTCATCATAGGCAGCAGCCAAAAACTGCTCATTGCCATTGTCAAGAATTTCCGTAATGGTAGCCGTACAAGCTTCATTTTTTGAGGGCATAAGCTTTTTTCCGAGAAGTGCATTGATAAGCGTTGATTTTCCGGAACTCATAGTAGCCACTACATTAATCGGAAAAACCGCATTGTTAATATTCTCAAATGCCCGAATCAGTTTCGGATCCCGAAAATCCTTCACCGGCCCTTCCTGAAGATCTTTAAATACACGCACAATCTTATCCGTAATATCCTCGTCCGACTTCCCCTCTACAAATTTTAGCTTCAGTTTCTTTATCGTCCCTGCTGCCTTCGCCTGTTCAAAAGCCTCCTCCAAGTCGTCCCAATCCAATGACATTCCATAAAATTCTATGTCAAAGTCTACCGTATTTTCTTCATCTATGAGCATCTGCGGAAATCTGCCCACCCATTCCTGAAGCCTTTTCCCCTTTACCACTTTGTAAAGAGTGCTGTCATTGGAAATTTCTTTCCCGTTAATCTTAATCTGTGTTTCTATCCGATACGGATTATACTTAATATATATCTGAGCCATTTCTCTTTCCTCCTGTCGCTATTCCCTTAATAATTTTCTCTGTGTATGCCATCCCGCTGGTCTTCCAAAGCTGCCGCTCCTCTATGACGGTATCTCTGACTTTTATATTCCGGAAATTCTTTGCATAATAACCGGCCAGTCCCATCCGTTCAAATTTATCCACATAGCTATATAATTCCTTTTCTTCCGTCCGCGAAAGCCCGTCTGACGCAAACTTTTTTGAAAGATATCCCGCCTTGGCAGAAACCGGGCAGATGGCTGGGTTCTCAAAACCTTTTTCCTTAAGATATTCTTTCTGCCGGGCTATGATTGTTTCCAAGTTCTCTTCTTCCGGATTGACGGCATCTACTTTATTAAGGACAAAAAGAACCGGATGCCTTCCGGCAGCCTGACGCACAAATTCCAAATGCCTCTCTTCATCATCTGTGGACATCTGCGTAGCATTCAGAATGTAAATAAGAAGATGGTAATCCTTCCCTTTAATCAATTTATCGGTAATCTCCTTATGCTTCTTGTTCCCGCTGAAATTCACCCCCGGCGAATCATTCAGAATCATTCTCTGTTTTTCCAGTTCCCCATGAAAATATGTACTTACCACAATCTTACCCGACCGGTTCTTCCCATTTTCATTCATCAGTTCCTCATGCCCCGCAGTCATCACAAGATCATGGTCATATTCATAAGTCAGATTATCCTCAAACGCCTTATTGACAATACAGTGAATCTTACCGGTACAGGCCAAATTCCGTGCCCGGCAAATATATTTTCCTGCCAATGCATTGATAAATGTAGATTTTCCCGCACTCATTGTGGCTGTCACCATCATCCCGAAAGGCTTCTCCTTCTGAAAGGAAATATTTTTCCTAATCAGTTCTATATATTCCCGTTCCTGCGAAAGTTCCCGCTTTCTTTTCAGCAGCCTAAGCTGCCCTCCGCCCTCCTGTACCGACCGGACGACCCGCCCCGCTAAAAGCTTATGTTCCTCTTCCCCGGGGAAATCCAGATAATATTTGTCCCAAAATGCACTTAGCCCTGCCTCCCTGCTGTCCATAAGCTGATATCCGGTCACATGGAGCACATCCAGCAACATATAATACCGATAAAAATCAATGTGATGTGTTTCTCTGATTTCCTCCGTACCAAAGAGAATTTTTTCGTAGGCACACAGCTGCGCTTTTTCATATTTCCTCCGATTCCTCCCGACAGCTCTCACATAACTGTTCAGCCGTGTCAGATACTCTTTTTTCCTATCCGGGGCATCATGGACAATGGGATTATATCCCGCAATCTGCGACATAGACAGTAGTGCCGTATTCATGTCATTCACCTCCTCACTGACAGACTTGCGTATTTCCGGGTTCTTTCCCTTGCTAAGCTCTTTCTCTTTCTGAAGCTTCCTATATCTCTTTCCGTATTTTTTCATCCGCTTCTCCCATGCCGCAATCAAATTTCATATGCAATATCTGCCCGATTTTCTCCATGCCGAAAATCCGTTGTGCCGCTACGCTGTTTGTGCATAGTGCTCTAGTGCTTCATCCGGACAGAAGTGTAATTTCTGTCTGGATGAAATACTAGCATTTCCGGTACTTTACCCCGCTAATTGCATCTCCCTGGCTCCTGATCCACATCTCAATCCCCTTTCCAAATACCTGTGCCTTCACCGTATACTTCCCATCCTCCTCATTGACTATGCTGGCTGTCGGAAGCCTGTCCAAGACCGACTCCACCGAAGCCCCTGCATAAACAAACTCCACTTCCTGTAATTCTCCGCCATACATAAACTGTATTCTTTTTCGGAACTCCCCTTCCTGAAATTTACTTTTATAAGGAATATGAAACCGTTCTTCCGAAACCTTCACCGCCGCAATCCGGTCAATCCTATATATGGTCGGGAACGGATCGTCCGGAACAGCAAAGTCTTTCTTAACTTCCTCACCTTCTATAAAAGCCGCCAGATAAAAATAGTATTCCGAAAACATAATTGCCACCGGTTTCAGTTTCCTTTTTACCGTTTCCTTATCCTTTGTACGCCGATATGTAATCTCAATATATCTGCTCTCACGGATGGCCTGCCCGATTTCCCACATCCGGTCTATGAATATGGTTTTATGCTGCAGTTCTACATAATGAAATTCCTCATTCCGTATTAAGTCAGTAATCAGCTTCTGATTCTTGCTGGGCACACAACAGCCAATCAGCTTATTCAGCATTCCTGTCATTTCCTCCTTTGTGAATGCTCTGCTGTCAAGTAAAATCTTGCAGATGGCAAGCACCTCACTGTTGCTGAATTTCAGCCTGCTCATAGATTCCAGAAGGTACTCCCCTCTCCGCCTGTCATAAACCACATCATTTACAAATCCGTTCTCTTCCATATCCGATAGCAGGAAATTCCGGATGGCATCAATATCCCTTTCCACTGTTTTTTTCGATACATGGTACCGATTGGCTTCTTCCTCCTTATTTATGGCATACCCGTTTACCAGTTTCGTGTATATGCCCAGAATACGCTGCAGCCTGTCTGTTTCTTCCATAACCCCTCCTATTCTTTTTCCTGCAGACAACGCACCAAACATACAAAGATACCCTGCTGCTTTCACACATATTGCCGAATGCCGATAAAAAGTATGCGAAACTGCTTTTGACATTTCGTGCTCTTTTTATCGACAAATAATCTGCACATATCTGACTTTAAGATAATCTCTTATCATTATAAGCAAATGCTTTCATATCGGCAACTTAAATATAACATTTATATCCAAAAAAGTAAACTATCAGAAGATATTAATGCATTATAAGTCCACCAATATTTGACAGTATACTGATATCATAAATACAGGGAAGAAAGCACAAAATACATTACAGCTACCGACAGGAAGAACATATCCCGAAAATACTTTCTGCCGAATCACATCCGTCATAAAGCAAGGAGAAGACAAATGCATGAATTAGGTATCAGATTAAGGGAATTACGGCTTAAGCACGGACTGACCCAGCTGCAGGTTGCCAGGCGTCTTGGACTTTCCAAGGCCGTAGTCTCTTCCTATGAAGCCGCTTCCCGCCGCCCTTCCTATGAAGTATTGATTAAGCTTGCCCGTTTATATGGTGTAAGCACCGACTATCTGCTTGGCCTTGACAGCCGGAACATGCTTGATGTCAGCTTCCTTACCCCTGTTCAGTTATCTGTGGTAGAAGCAATTATTGAATCTTACAAATAAAAGCTTTTTGACAGCTTTTTCTATTTATGAATTATAACACATCACAGCGACATACCTATGTCTATGAAAATATTTTCACGCGTCAGACCATGACAAATTGCATAACTATCTGCCGCCATATATTCTATTTGAAGCAACAAGGGACGTGCGCGACTTGGAATGGACAGATTCTCTCTTGGCTAAATTTACACATTCGCACGGATTTTGCAGCAAGTGCAAAGTCTTGGGCCAAACTGTTACGATTTCCGTGAAAATAAGAAAAAAACAGTTGACAATCAAAAAAATAAAGCGTATGCTATCCTTAATTTAACTGTTAACCAAACACAAAAGAAAGGAGGCTAAAAATAATGACAATGATAAAATCAAATTTTCCCGGCAAAGAACAACTGAATCATTCCATACAAAGAATTGCCTCCGGAACATCAGATATATTGAGGTATCGGAATCCATGACCCTATTGTGTTTCCGCATATTTTAATATCTTTCTGGCTACTGTTGCGGTTCCTTTCAGAAGAACCGCTTTTTTAGTGCCTGCCGCTGCAATTCATTGCAGCGTTTTTTTATGCACAGCCCCGTACATATGAAATATGCCGCTAGTACTGCATTGCGGCACGCGGACATGGGAAATGATTCCCCTGCCTGATATATCTTTTTGCAGAAAGGAACAGACTCACATGAACCAGAAAAAACTTTCCACCTACATATGGGAACAGCGTTTCCCCTATCTTCTCGCCGTAATGTCCATGGTCATCGGCGTTTCCCTGGACCTCATATCGCCGCAGCTGACCAAGCGTATCATTGATGAAGTCATAGTCGGCGGGCAGCTTCATAAGCTGAATTATCTGCTGGCGGGCATACTTATCGTGGGCATCGGGCGGTTTTTCTTCCAGTATATCAAAGAATATACCTTTGACATTACCGGCATGAAAATCGCCGCCAAGATGCGCCATCACCTGTTCGACCATATCCAGTCCTTAAGCGCGGATTTTTTTGACCGCACCAATACCGGCGAACTGATGGCCCGGCTCAAGGATGATATTGACCGCATCTGCGACGGCCTGACTTTTGTGGGCATGCTGCTGCTGGAAGTCATCGTCCATACTTCCATTGTCCTCTTTTTCATGTACCGCTTGGATGCCCGGCTGGCAGTCATCCCTACCGTCGCCATGATTATCGCCGCCACCATTGCCATCACCATGGAGCGGAGGCTGGACAATGTATATGAGGCCATCAGCGAAGAAACCGCCGCCCTGAATACCATAGCGGAAGAAAATCTGGCCGGCGTGCGCACGGTAAAGGCTTTTGCCCGGGAAAAACACGAAATAAAGAAATTTCTGTCCCACAACAAAAAATATTATGACTTAAATATGCGGCAGTCGAAAATATTCGTCACCTACTACCCGTACCTGTCGTTCATTACCAAGCTGCTGCCTCTCATTATTCTGATGGCCGGCGGTTACCTGACGATGCGGGGCGAACTTACCCTAGGTTCTTTAGGTGCTTTCGTGGAATACTCCATGAACATTGTATGGCCTATGGAAATGCTTGGCTGGCTGACAAACAGTTTTTCCGCAGCCATGGCCTCCAACCGGAAGCTGAATAAAATCTATGAGGAAAAACCGAGCATCGTGGAAAAAGAAAACCCTGTCCTGCTGGATAAAGTCCATGGCAGTATCGAATTTTCCCATGTATCCTTTTCCAAATTGGATCCCGGAGCCACCGTGCCTTATGAAATACTGAAAGATATTTCCTTTTCCGTGGGAGAGGGAAAATCCCTGGGCATTATGGGGGCAACCGGTGCGGGAAAAAGTTCCATCATCCACCTGCTCCAACGTTTTTACGATACGACGGAAGGCTCCGTAAGCATTGACCATGTAAATGTCAAAGACCTAAGCTTACGGCAGCTGAGAAGCAATATTTCGCTTGTCATGCAGGATGTGTTCCTTTTCTCGGATACCATCACGGAAAACGTAAAGCTCGGAAAGCGGGAAAGGATAGATTCTCTCGCCGTCATCCGTGCATCCCGGGACGCCCAGGCGGCGGATTTCATCGAACGGATGGATAAACAGTACGACACCGTCATCGGCGAACGGGGCGTGGGGCTGTCCGGCGGGCAGAAACAGCGCATCAGCATAGCGAGGGCGCTGTCCAAGAAAAACCCCATCCTTGTGCTGGACGATTCCACTTCCGCCTTGGACATGGAAACGGAACAGATGATTCAGGATACCCTGCGCCGTCTGGAACATACCACCAAGATTATCATCGCCCACCGCATCAGCTCGGTGATGCATGCCGATGAAATCATAGTCCTGGAAAACGGCTCCATCAAGGAACGGGGAACCCATGAAACCTTAATGGCTGCAAAAGGCCTCTACTACCAGACCTACGCAGCCCAATATCAGGCAAACGAACAAGAAAGAGGTGATTCCTGTGCCCTTTAACTCCTATAAAGACGATGAACAGACCGTGGAAGCCAGCAAGCTGGCCACTCTGAAAAGGCTGCTCACCTATTTGTTTCATTATAAAAAAGAAATCTGCTTCGTGCTGCTCATTATGGCATTCTGCGTTATGGTATCTTTGCTGAACCCGCTGATTATGGAAGCCGCCATTGACGATTATATTTCCGTAGGAAATATTCCCGGGCTGTTCCGGCTCATCGGTTTTGCCCTGCTGCTCAATGTCCTGATGGTCATATGCATCAAGGCACGCATGTATATTATGGCAAAAGTCTGCAACAACATTTTGGTGACCATCCGTCAGGAACTGTATACCCATATACAGACACTGGATTTCCAATTTTTTGACAGCCGCCCCACCGGAAAGATTCTGGCGCGCATTATCGGAGACATCAATTCTCTGAAGGATGTGCTGTCCAACTGCGTCACCACCCTGATACCGGATTTTATTACCATCTGTGCCGTAGTTACCATTATGTTCACCAAAAATCCTGCATTGGCAGCCGCTTCCCTGATCAGCACGCCGATTATGGCCATATGCCTATGGATGATACAGGTATATTCCCATAAAAGGTGGCAGATACACCGGAAAAAATCTTCCAACTTAAATGCCTTTATCCATGAAGACTTATCGGGCATACGGATTATCCAGAGTTTTCACGCGGAAGAGGAAACCCGGCAGACCTTCCGGGAACTGGTGAAAGAACACCGGGATTCTTTCGTTTCGGCAGTACGCTTAAACGATTCTTTCGGCTCGGTGATAGACCTGTGCTGGAGCATCGGCACCATTATGCTTTACTTTACCGGAATCAGGATATTAGGAACCGATCAGGTTTCCATAGGCACTTTTATCGCTTTCGGAACCTATATCACCATGTTCTGGTCCCCTATTTCCAACCTGAGCAACTTCTATACTCAACTGGTCACCAATATATCCGGTGCCGAGCGGGTATTTGAGATTATGGATGCCAAAGCGGAAATCACCGATGCCGCTGACGTGACCACCATCCCGCCCATTACCGGGAATGTTCGTTTCGAACATGTCACCTTTTCTTACGACGGAAGCACGGACGTGCTTGACGACGTAAGCTTTACCATTTCCCCCGGGGAAACCATTGCATTGGTAGGCCCTACAGGAGCCGGTAAAACCACCATTGTCAACTTAATTAGCCGTTTTTACGACGTACAGAAGGGCAGCGTATATATAGACGGGCACGACGTAAAGAAAGTCAGCATCGAAAGCCTGCGGAAACAGATGGGAATCATGACCCAGGACAATTTCCTCTTTTCCGGCACCATCCGCGACAATATCCGCTATGGCAGGCTGGACGCCACTGAAGAGGAAATCCTGCAGGCGGTCAAAGCCGTAAATGCCCATGACTTCATAATGAAGCTGGAAAAAGGCTATGACACCGAACTGTCGGAACGGGGCGGCGGCCTGTCCGCCGGGCAGAAACAGCTGATTGCCTTTGCCCGCACCCTAGTCTCAGACCCTAAAATCCTGATTTTGGATGAGGCAACTTCCAGCATTGACACACAGACCGAACTGCTGGTGCAGTCCGGCATTGAAGCCCTGCTGAAAGGGCGCACCTCCTTCGTAGTCGCCCACCGGCTTTCCACCATTCAAAAAGCCGACCGGATTTTCTACATAGATAAAGGAAACATCCTGGAACAAGGCTCCCCCGCGGAACTGATGGAGAAGAAAGGACATTACTATCAGCTGTATATGGCACAGTTCCATTGCTAAGGAACTGTGCAGAAATATGTATCTGCTACCGGGGACATAAGGACGAATCGTGCCATGGGGCAAAATCCCCTGCCTGTGCACGGAAGCATAAATTATTCGGACCTTCGAAAAACGCCGGCACTTAGGCACCGTACTTTGGTGCCTTAGTACCGCTACGTTTGCCGCAGAGCGAAAGCGTGTCCGAAAAATTTATGCTTCCGTGTACAGGCAGGGGATTTTGCCCCATGGCACGGTCCGTCCTTATGTCCCCGGTTCAGGCAGACTCGCAGGCAGAGAAGGAATCATTGCTTTCCCCATTTGTCCATATTCCCCATTGACTTTTTTCCGTAGATGAGATATTATTTACTTTATCGGCGCAATGCGTTAAAGCGCGAAAAATTATACATATGGAGAACGAAAAATGCCAATCACACATTTATTAGAAGAAAACTGCAAAAAATTCGGAGAGGATATCTGTCTGGTGGAAATCAACCCGGAAGTAAAAGAAGTCCGGCGGGTCACCTGGAAAGAATATGAACTGACAGAACCCAGCCCCCTCTCCCACTACCGGCGGGAAATCACTTGGAACGTTTTTAACGAAAAAGCAAACCGTTTTGCCAACCTGCTCCTTTCCAGAGGAATTAAAAAGGGGGACAAAGTAGCCATCCTGCTGATGAACTGTCTGGAATGGCTTCCCATTTATTTCGGCATACTGAAAACAGGGGCTTTGGCAGTCCCTCTCAATTTCCGTTACGCTCCCGATGAAATCGAATACTGCGTCAATCTGGCAGAAGTGAATATTCTCGTCTTCGGCCCCGAATTTATCGGGCGTGTGGAAGAGATTGCGGATTCCGTCAGCCGAAACCGGCTTCTTTTTTATGTCGGCGAGAACTGCCCTTCTTTTGCGGAGGACTACAATTCCCTGTCCGCCAACTGTTCCAGCCAATCACCGGCCATTACAGTGACCGATGAGGACGATGCGGCCATTTATTTTTCCTCCGGCACCACCGGATTCCCGAAAGCCATTCTGCATAACCATGAGAGCCTGATGCACTCCGCCGTAGTGGAACAGAAACACCACGGACAGACAAAGGAAGATGTCTTCCTCTGCATCCCGCCGCTCTATCACACCGGAGCCAAGATGCATTGGTTCGGTTCCCTCATTTCGGGGAGCAAAGCCGTCCTGCTGAAAGGCACCAAGCCGGAATATATTCTGGATGCCGTCTCCAAAGAAAGCTGCTCCATTGTATGGCTGCTCGTTCCATGGGCACAGGACATTCTGGAGGCATTGGACAGCGGGAAAATCCGTTTAGAGGACTATAAGCTCTCTCAATGGCGGCTGATGCACATCGGCGCACAGCCCGTGCCGCCCAGCCTGATTAAGCATTGGAAAACCTATTTCCCGGGCCATGCCTATGATACCAACTATGGCCTGAGCGAATCCATCGGCCCCGGCTGCGTGCATCTGGGAGTGGAAAACATCCATAAAGTAGGCGCTATCGGCAAAGCCGGGTATGGCTGGGAAATCAAGATTGTGGACGAGCAGAAAAATACCGTTTCCCAAGGCGGCGTAGGCGAACTTGCCGTGCGGGGTCCCGGCGTAATGACATGCTATTACAACGACGAAGCCGCCACTAGGGAAGTGCTTTCCGCAGACGGCTGGCTTTACACGGGAGATATGGCTCAGGAAGACGCAGACGGCTTTATTTTCCTTGTAGACCGGAAGAAAGACGTGATTATCAGCGGCGGGGAAAATATTTATCCGGTTCAGATTGAAGACTTCCTTCGCAATTACAATGCCATCCATGACGTGGCGGTCATCGGCCTGCCCGACAGACGGCTGGGTGAAATCACGGCGGCAGTCATCGAACTGAAACCTGACATGCAGTGCTCGGAGGAAGAAATAAATAATTTCTGCCGGAAACTGCCCCGCTACAAACGCCCGCATAAAATTATCTTTGCCGATATCCCCCGCAATCCTACGGGAAAAATCGAGAAACCGAAACTGCGGGAACGCTACTGCGGCGTAAGCTTGGTTGCCGCACAGAACCGCGGATAAGCAACACCCCGCCGCAGCCGCTTGGCTCATTGCCCGCGGAAAGAAACCACAGGTTAAAATTGGGAGGAAAAAACAATGCTGCTGAAACTTATTATGCTCATACTCTTTTTTGCCGTTATGGTGGCCATCGGCTTTTATTGCCGCAGGCATGCCACCGACGTAAACAGCTTCGTGCTGGGCGGACGCAGCGTGGGTCCCTGGCTCACTGCTTTCGCTTACGGCACTTCTTATTTTTCCGCCGTCATCTTTGTTGGCTATGCCGGGCAGTTCGGCTGGAAATACGGCATTTCTTCCACATGGATAGGCATCGGAAATGCCCTTATCGGCTCTATGCTGGCTTGGGTTATCTTAGGGCGGAGAACCCGTATTATGACCCAACACCTAAACAGTGCCACCATGCCGGAATTCTTCGGCAGGCGTTTCCACAATGACGGACTGAAAATCGGTGCATCGGTGATTGTATTCATCTTCCTGATTCCCTATACCGCTTCCCTTTACAACGGGCTTTCCCGCCTGTTCGGCATGGCATTCCGGATTGATTACACGGTATGCATCGTCATTATGGCAGTCTTAACCGGCATATATGTCATTGCCGGAGGCTATATGGCCACCGCCATCAATGATTTTCTGCAGGGAATCATTATGCTCTTCGGCATCGTGGCAGTTATCGCCGCAGTGCTAAACAGCAACGGCGGCTTCCTGGAAGCGCTGAACCGTCTGGCGCTGGTATCCGATGAAACCGCATCTTCCCAGCCCGGCGTATTTGCATCCTTTTTCGGCCCGGATCCCGCCAACTTACTGGGCGTGGTCATCCTGACTTCCCTTGGCACCTGGGGACTTCCGCAGATGGTCCAGAAATTTTATGCAATAAAGAGCGAAAAGGCCATAAAAAAAGGAACCATCATATCCACCCTGTTTGCTTTGGTAGTTTCCGGAGGCTGTTATTTCCTGGGCGGTTTCGGCCGGCTGTACTCCGGCAGCATTGACATCGCCTCACAGGGCTTCGATGCCATTATCCCAGCCATGATATCCAAACTATCCCCTGCCTTAATCGGTTTGGTGGTCATATTGGTGCTGTCGGCTTCCATGTCCACGCTGTCTTCTCTGGTCATGGCCTCCAGTTCCACCCTTACCATCGACTTCCTGAAAGACAATATCATAAAGAATATGAGCGAGAAAAAACAGCTTCTGACCATACGGATTTTAATCGTGGTATTTATCGCCATATCGGTAGTCATAGCGATTATTCAATACAAAGGAAATGTTACCTTTATCGCACAGCTGATGGGCGTATCCTGGGGAGCCTTGGCAGGCGCTTTCCTCGCGCCGTTCCTATACGGCCTGTACTGGAAAAAAACTACCGTAGTCTCCGTATGGGCAAGCTTTCTCTTCGGCGCAGGCTTTATGGTCTGCAACATGCTTTTCCGCAGCCATTTTCCCGCCATGCTGCAGTCCCCAATCAATGCGGGTGCTTTTGCCATGCTGGCCGGGCTAATCATCGTGCCTGTCATCAGCCTGATTACCCCGAAGCTGGAAAAACCTTTTGTGGACGCGGCTTTCTCCTGCTATGAAAGAACCACGGAGGTTCCCGTGAAATCCGATTTAGGAGGAAATTGAATTTCATCTGCACAGGGCTGTGCAATCGAGCAGGGACGATTTTTCCCCTACTGGCCCGCGCGGCTCGCATGCCGTGTCAGCGGCAGAATTCCATATGCGAGCCTGTGCATAAAATATGCGGCTCGGCAAGATTACCTTGCCGGCCGCACTTCATCCTATCTCCGCAATTCCTTACCACCAATCTCCGCACATATCGTTTATCAGCAAAAGCATCCCGTTCCTTACCGTAATTTCCGCCTCTTCCCCGATAAATTCATTGCTGATGCCTATCGGGAAGTCATTGGTTACCACCGCATCCTCCAGCAGATATTTCATTCCTTTGATTGATACTCCTTCTGCCCTCTCTCCCAAAGCAAACAACGACAGGGTTCCTTGGGAATCTGCCGCATACCGGATGGTATCATTCTTAATGGCCGTTATTTCCATCTTTCCGTCCATAATATAGCCTTTCCCGCCCTGATTCAGTATATAGCTAAGGCATTGAATATTGGCAATGGTATGATCCAGCCGCTTCCCTAAAGCGCCAAACAGGCAGAACCGGCGGTACCCCCTGGCAAACCCGGCTTTAATTGCTGCCAAAGTATCCGTATCATCCTTTTCCGTGCTGAGAATCTCCACCATTTCCGGATTCTCTTCCATAATTTCCTCTATGTCACTCCATTCGCCCTTTTCCTTCACGGAATCCATATCGCCTATGATAAGATCCGGATCTACGCCGAAAGGCTCGCAGTAGTAAAACCCTGCATCCACGGCCACACATATGTCTCCGTCCTGCAGATCGATATTCAAGTCATAGAATGACACATCTCCATGACAGATAATATGACAAGTCTTTTCTCTTTTTAATATGTTTTCTCCCATTGATAAGGCCCTCCCCAATCGCCAATCATATGTGTGGTCATGCTCTCTTCCGTCCATGTCCGCGTTTCAAAGTGATAATTCATTTCATACAGGAATCCGTTCTGTTTCTGCAGATTGCTGTTCATATAGCTGATGACATATTGAACATGAGGATAATATGCCCCGTTCTGCATCGGCGGCTCGTAAGAGATATGAGTACGCAGCACTCCGTTGTCCCTCATGTCCACGCCCCACACCGTAATGACTCCTGCCGTAGCCTCGTTTTCGCTGAACTCCGGAAAAGAAAATGTCCATCCCCCTCCGTCCTGCTTCAGCTTCACATATTCCCTGCTCACAGGGATATATGTCTCTCCTGTCCAATATTCCATCGTCCGGCCGATAAAGGCATCCCGCAGCCCGGTATAAGTATCCGATACAATGAATTCCTTCGCCGCCTCAAAATTGCCTGCATCAAACTCCTGAAATATACCTGCAAAAATACCCTGAATTTCTTTTTCCTTCTGCAGGCATGCAATCAGGCTGCCTCTTTCCAGAAGCGGCACAATGGCATCCGCCTGCTGCAGAATGTTCAGATAGGCATCCACATGCTCCGACGGCAACAGCAGTTCCCCTGCCTCCAAGTATCCATACCTGGCCGCCATTGCCCCTATCTCTTCCCTCGGGTTTCTCTGGTACAGTTCCAACAGTTTTCCCATCATCTGCTCATAAGCGGCAAAGTCAACGGCGGCGGTATTCTCCATACAGCGTTCCGTCAGCCGGCCATATGCCGTATCCAACAGCTCCAGCGCATCTTCGTCCAGAATCCCCTGATCCAGCACCGAAATGATTTTATCCACTGTTTCCAGACTTTCACTGCCTGCATTGATTTCATCCACCGCTTCGTTCAGTATCACCGTGCAATAATACTGCAGCAGGCTTTCATCCTGTGTGTTCTCCCATCCCTGATATAAAATCTGTTTCGCATTGGCACCGTCTGCCATATCCAAATATGCCCCGGCCATGCAGCGGTACGCTTTTACGGATGTGGAATCAATTTCCAGTGCATTTTCATAAGCCTCTATCGCCTCCGGATAAGCCTCTTCCTCGGTATACTCATCCCCCGCATTCAATTCCCTGCTCAGTTTAATTGTCGGCAGATTCCATATAACGGCAAAACCGCCCCCGCCAATTACCCCGAACACAAGAAATGCAATCGCCGCCCTTTCCATAAAGATAATGCGCCTATGCTCCCTCCTGCGCTTTGCCCGCAGTTCCTCCTTCGTCAGCCGGGCATTTTTCCTGCGCCGCTCCGCCTTAATCTTTCTATGTTTCTTTTTCTTCCTGTTTTCCATAATATAACCATCCCTTTCCAAACAAATTCCATACTATCATAGAAAAAGTTCCTTGACAATGCTATAATTCAATTATGAAAAAGATCATTCAATTAACGGACAAAAACAACATACCTTTTACCGTCCCTTATGAAGTCGTCCGCAGCAGGCGTAAGACATGCGCCATTGTATTGAACGGGGACGGCACTCTTACGGTCCGCCTGCCCCTTCATGGGACGGAGACGGAGGCGGTAAAATTCATGCAGGACAAACAATATTGGATCGGCAGCAAACTATCGGAACTTCAGAAAAGGAAGCAACAGCAGCCGGCCTCTTCAGGCCTTACGCCCGAACAGGCTCTTGCACTGGAAAAAAGATACAGAGCCGCCGCAAAAGCATATATCCCCCAACGGGTGGCTTACTATGCCGAAACCTATTGCCACATCCTGCCCCCGGCCGTTTCTTCCATAGCCATCCGCAGTCAGAAAACCCGCTGGGGCAGCTGCAGCAGCCGCGGCACCCTTTCCTTTAACTGGCGGCTTATGCTGGCGCCCCCTGCCATTCTGGATTATGTGGTGGTTCATGAACTATGCCATTTAAGACATATGAACCACTCCAAGGATTTCTGGGCTTGCGTGGAAACAATCCTGCCCGATTACAAAGAGCGCAGAAAATGGCTGAACGAGCATGGACATGAATTAACGCTGTCCTGATATTCCGGACAGCGTCAGCTTTTGTATCTCCTAATTGTCGGTTTCCTGTTTTTTGTTTCCTGTTTTTTGTTTCCTGTTTTTCGGTTTCCTGTTCTTTTCGGCCGTTCCTTTTCCGCTTTTCCCGGCTGCAGGCCTTATTATTTTCTTTACGCCTTGCTTTTCTGCTTCTTCCCGGACAGCTTACTGCTTTTTCCTTCTTTCCGCCTTACGCCAAGTTCGAATTCCTTCTTACGGGAACCGCCGCCTCGTTTGGATTCCTCCTTGCTCTTTCTTCCTTCCGGCGCTGCCTCTTTCCCGCGTCTCCTGCTCCTTCCGGAATCGCCTCTTCTGCGTCCTTCCCCTCTTTTTCCGTCCGAACCGCCCCCCTTGCGCAGCCCGAATTCCTTAATCTTGAATTTCTCGACTTTGATATCTTTCAGATCGTCGCCCATCTTCATCTTCATAAAGGCTGCGGCCAGTTCCAAAGCGGTATATTCCCCGTCGGCCAGCTTTCCTTCCAAAAACTCCATCGTCTTGTCCAAATTCTTGCTTTGCAGCGTCTCAAGGGCTTCTCCCAATACTTTCTCTGCTTTCACTGACGTAATGTCCGCCGCCGACGGAATATTTCTCTCTTTAATCTTTGTATGGCAGACTCTTTCAATGTCATGCAGCTTGTAAATTTCCTTTCCCACCACTAAAGTGAAAGAGCGGCCTGTTTTGCCTGCCCTGCCGGTACGGCCGATACGATGCACATAATATTCAATATCTTCCGGAACGTCATAGTTGAACACGGCTTCCACATCGTCCACGTCAATTCCTCTTGCCGCCACATCGGTAGCAATCAGAATCGCCGTCCTGCCGCCGCGGAATAAGTTCATCACCGTATCCCTCTGTCCCTGCGTTAAGTCTCCGTGAAGCCCTTCCGCCTGATAGCCCCTATCCTTTAAACGCTCCGTCAGTTCATCCACCATCCGCTTCGTATTGCAGAAAATCAAGGAACGCTTCGGATGATAATAATCCAGAAGCCGTGAAAGCACTTCCTCTTTATCCTTGCGCTGCACCTGGTAATAAGCCTGTTTTACCAACGAAATCGTAATTTCCTTCGGCGTCATCTTCAAATATTCCGCATCCGGCTTCTGGTATTCTTTCGTAATATCCAGAATCGGCTTCGGCATGGTAGCGGAAAACAAGGCTGTCTGCCGCTCCGTGGGCATGTCCTTCAATATCGTTTCGATGTCTTCCCTGAATCCCATATTCAGCATTTCATCCGCTTCGTCCAAAATTACCGTCCTTACCTGTGCGGTTTTTAACGTATGGCGGCGCATATGATCCATGACCCGCCCCGGAGTCCCTACCACAATCTGCACCCCGCCGGCCAATGCCCTGATCTGCCGCGAGATATCCTGCCCGCCGTATACCGGAAGCACCTTCAGCCCGTGAATATATTTTGCAAACCTCCGTAACTCCTCTGCCGCCTGCATGGCCAATTCCCTGGTAGGGCATAATATAATCGCCTGCAGTGCCTTATCCTCGGGGTCCACCCCCTGAATCAGCGGAATCCCGAAAGCCGCCGTCTTTCCTGTGCCGGTCTGTGCCTGTCCGATCAAATCCTTGCCTTCCAGCATAATGGGAATTGCTTCTGCCTGAATGGGGGTCATATACTCAAACCCCATTTCCTCCACTGCTTTTATAATCCTCTCATCAATCCCCGATTCCTTGTAACTGATTTGCTGTTCTGTACTGTCCATGAATCTCCTATCCTGTCTCTGTGACTGAAAACTACACAATATTATTTCAAAGTTGCCTGCCAAATCCCCCGGTTCCCCACCAATTTATACTCTCCTGCCATATGGTGAAAAAAGACAACACCGGTTTAAAAGTGCTGTCTTTCAATCCTCTAACCAAATCAGTATACCTTGCTTCCTAATTAATGTCAAGCATAAATTTCCAAAATTTTTCGGCCAAAAGCTTTTCCGTCAATGCCATATCCGAAGTTTTAAGCACAATAGCCATATTGCTTGCGGCATCGCCGTTGTTTCCGTCTGCGGGCAATGTATACATATACTCCACATTGATGCCCGCGCCGGCCAGTTCCGCCATAAGTTCCTGAAGCATATCCGTTCTGTCCGGCAGCCGCACTGCCAGCACTTCCGTAAGGCCGCAGGAAAAACCGTTCCGCTTCAATGCATTGTAAGCCATATCCGGACGGTCCGTCAGAAGCCTCAGCATACCGAATTCCTTGGTGTCGGCCAGGCTCACGGCGCAGATACCCACTCCGTTATTCTTCAATACTGTCAGCACGTCCTCCAAACGTCCTGTCCTATTTTCCAAAAATACAGACAATTGTTTCATCCTTCTGCCCCCATCCAATCTTCTCTTCCGGCCGGAAATGCTCCTTCTGCCGCCTTTCCCAATCCGCACTGCCGCCGGATATACCTTAAAGCCCCTGCCGTCAGAATAGGTTTCTCCTGTCCACCACACGCACAGCCTTTCCCATGCTTCTTTCTATGCTCTTTGGCTCCACCAGCTTCACTTTCACGGCAAGGCCGATAGTCTGCTCTATGGCATCGCTGATTTTATAGGAAAGCTTTTCCGTTTCCTTTATCTCATCGGAGAAAAATTTTTCCCCCGCCTCAACCTGCACTTCCAAAGTATCCAGATTCTCCGTCCGTTCCACAATCATCCTATAATGTGGCAAAGTCCCAATCACTTCCGAAAGCGCCGCCTCGACCTGAGAAGGAAATACATTGATGCCCCGTATAATCAGCATATCGTCGGAACGGCCTTGGAACCTGCCGATTCGCGGCAGCGTCCTGCCGCATTCACATACTTCCCGGGTAAGGCTGGTCAGATCTCTGGTGCGGTAACGCAGCAGCGGGAATCCTTCTTTCGTAATCGTGGTAAATACCAATTCTCCCGTCTCCCCGTCCGCCAGCGGCCGCAGAGTCTCCGGGTCTATGATTTCCGGCAGGAAATGGTCTTCGTATACATGCAGGCCTGCATGACATTCACAGTCGCATGCCATGCCCGGCTCCAGGATTTCCGGCAGCCCGTAAATATCATGAACACGGATATGCAGCTTGTCCTCTATCTGCTTACGCATCCTCTCCGTCCATAGTTCCGCGCCGCAGACAGCGGTTCTTAACCGAACCATATCCGTTCCGCCGCCGGATTCCAAGGTTTCCGCAAGGTACAGCAAATACGAAGGCGTGCATGCAATTGCCGTCACGCCGAAATCCACTAACATTCCCGCCAGTTTATTGGCATTCCGGATAGATATGGGAAGCACTGCCGCCCCCACCTTTTCCGCGCCGCCCTGAATGCCCAATTCCTCCGCAAACGTATCATGCACCACCTGCAGAATATCCTTTTCTCCCACACCGGCCATGGTAAGCGCCCTTGCCATGCATTCGCTCCATACTGCCAAATCCTGTTTGGTATACCCTATCGGCATCGCTTTTCCCAGAATGCCCCGGGAAACATGAATTCTGGCAATCTCGGACTGCGGGACGGCCAGCAGCCCAAAAGGATAATTGCTGCGGATATCCTCTTTTGTGGTAAACGGCAGTTTGCACAAATCCTCCACTCCCCGGATATCATCCGGCCCGATTCCCATATTCTGCATTTTCCTTCGGTAAAAAGGCACATTATGGTATACCAGCCTCACTGTCCCTGCCAGCCGCTCTCCCTGCAGAGCCAGCATTTCCTCCCTGCCCATACATTCTTTCGTCTTATCCCAAATCATAGCCTTCCCCCTGTCTGCCCGCCTGCCACGCGGAATACCCCTGAAAAGCATTCGCCGGGCTAAAAAGCAGTTAACAGTTGCCGTACCCGGCCAAAAATGCCTGCCGGTTAATCTCTGCTGTTTTGGGCGGCACTGTCTGTTCGATTATTCTCAGCCAGTCCTCCTTCGTGAAGTCCATATGCCTTGCCGCCATGCCCAAGACAATCACATTGAACGCCTTGGCATTTCCCAGCTTCAGTGCTTCTTCCATGGCATTGACCGTGTATACTTTATGCTTTTTCCCCAATTCCTCTATAATATTTTCCGGATACTGTGCCGTTCCCGTCACTACCGTAATCGGGTCTATCCGCCAGTCATTGATAATCAGCACACCGTCTTTTTTCAGGAAATGGGCATATCTGAGCGCCTCCAGCCGTTCAAAGGCTATCAGCAGGTCCGCCTGCCCCTCTTCCACAATAGGCTCCCGCACTTGATCGCCGTACCGGACAAAAGTTACTACGCTGCCGCCCCGCTGTGCCATTCCATGAACTTCCGACAGTTTCACGTCATAACCTGCCGCGCTGGTAATCCCGCCCAGAATGCGGCTGGTCAGCAAGGTTCCCTGTCCGCCTACTCCCACTATCATAATACTCTTTGTCGTCATTTCGCATATCCTCCCACTGTCCTTTATCTCGGCTGTTTTTCAATGGCTCCGAAAGGACACAACTGCATACACAGACCGCATCCGTTGCACATTGTAGCGTCAATTGCAACCGTCCCGTCCTCTTTCTTCGTAAGCGCCGGACAGCCGGGCCTTAAGCAGGCGCCGCATTTCCTGCACTTCTCCGGCAGAGGGACACATTTGTCCGGGAACACATTCCCTTTCAGAAGCACGCAGGGAGACTTCGTGATAATCACCGACACTTCCTCCCTTGCCGTCTCTTCCCGGATTACCTTTTCCAGTTCCTTTAAGTCAAAGGCATTGACTTCTGTCACATGCTCTATGCCGATAGCTTTGCAGAATTTATAAATGCTGATGGCCGGCACCACGTCCCCTTTCAGAGTCTTTCCCGTGGCCGCATGGTCCTGATGCCCTGTCATTCCCGTGGTGGAATTATCTACAATGATGACGGTTCCCGTCCCCTGATTATAAACCATGTTCATCAGCGAGTTCACGCCGGTATGCATAAAGGTGGAATCGCCTATCACCGCCACCCAATCTTTCACATACTCTTTTCCTTTGGCCTTTTCCATGCCGTGCAGCGAGGAAATGCTGGCTCCCATGCAGATTGTAGTGTCGATGACGCTGAGAGGCGCTACCGCTCCCAAAGTATAACAGCCGATATCGCCCGCCGCATGGATTTTCAGCTTTTTCAATACGGAAAAGACGCTGCGGTGAGGGCAGCCCGGGCACAGAATGGGAGGACGTGCCGGCACCTCGGCCGGTGCGTCCGCTTCCGCGCTTTCCTCCAGCAAGGTACGCCGCAGCATATTCGCGCTATATTCACCCTGTCTGGTAAAAATATCCTTGCCCGCTGCCTGTATGCCCCAAGCTTTGACCTGTTCCTCAATCACAGGCTCCAATTCCTCAAATATGTACAGCCGCTCCACCTTGGAAGCAAACTCTTCAATCAATTTCCTCGGAAGAGGATGCACCATGCCCAGCTTCAGCACGGAGGCATCCGGAAATACTTCCTTCACATACTGATAAGGAATTCCGCTGGTAATAAAGCCGATGGATGCATCCTTATATTCCGCCCGGTTCACGGGAAAGCCACAGCCGTCCTCCGCCATGTCCCGCATACGTTTTTCCACATAAACATGCCTGTTCTTGGCCATTGCCGGCATCATCACATATTTCCCTATATTACGTTCATACGTTTTGTCCGGAACCTCTTCCCGTTCTTCCAGCACAACGGTTCCCTGCGAATGGGAAAGCCGCGTCGTCGTCCGCAGGATCACGGGAGTATCGTATTTTTCACTGAGTTCAAAGGCAAATTTCATAAAGTCCTTGGCTTCCTGACTGTCCGAAGGCTCCAGTACCGGCACCTGCGCCGCCCTTGCCACACATCGGGTATCCTGTTCATTCTGTGAGCTGTACAGCCCCGGGTCGTCCGCCGCAACCAATACCAGCCCGCCGTTCACACCTGTATAAGATGCCGTATACAACGGATCGCTGGCCACATTCACACCCACATGCTTCATGGATGCCATGGCACGCACGCCGCTGATGGAAGCCCCTATGGCCACCTCCATGGCCACCTTTTCATTGGGCGACCATTCCGCGTAAATTTCCTTATATTTCACAACATTTTCACTGATTTCCGTACTGGGCGTGCCCGGATAAGCCGCCGAAACCTTCACTCCTGCCTCATAGGCCCCCCTGGCGATTGCCTCATTGCCCAGCATAATTTTTTTTTCTGCCATCTGCTATTTCCTCTTCCTTTCCGTCATCGGTATTTCAGCCGTTATTCTGTTACCGCTCCTTCCGTGACCGGTAATGTCTTTTCCATCTATTTCCATTCCATCCTCTGCAAAATACGAATCACAGCAACTCTTTACTGACAAAATATTTTCTTTTTATGATACCATAAATCGACACGAAAAGAAAGATATAAATTTCTATGTTCACGGAAATCGTAACAGTTCAGCCTGCAATGTCATTTAGTTAATTTTGAAAATGAAAGGAGATTGATTAAAAAAATAAAGGATAATGAGATTATTA
Organism: uncultured Lachnospiraceae bacterium; assembly: GCA_910579645.1. GTDB lineage: Bacteria > Bacillota > Clostridia > Lachnospirales > Lachnospiraceae > Kineothrix. The sequence continues at coordinate 55,230 of CAJTVK010000008.1, forward strand.
CAGGTTTGAAGTAAAAATTATAAAAATGAGGGAATCGGGTATGCCGTATATAGATTTTATTGCATGGCAAACAAGCAGGTTTACACCTGCTTTCAATCAGACTATAATAAACAAAGGCAGATTTACTTAAGCCGCCCTGTACAGAAAATACCTGGGCCGCCTGAAATGAGCCGTTTGCAGCCGTGGGAAGCTGCGCTCCTTACGGACCGGTATGAGTTTTCGGCTGAGCAGGGGCATCACGTCCGCAGGGTTTTTCCGTGAATGT
>CAJTVK010000009.1 GCA_910579645.1 uncultured Lachnospiraceae bacterium
CCTAGCTGTAGCTTCCAAACGATTTACCTCCTTCTGAATAGAATCATTCTTCTAAACCAGTCAACATTATTATATCCATTTTTCTATCTTTTCACAACCCCTACATTGATGTCTGCTTTGGCAATATTTTTATTAAACAGATGCCAATATTTCCTACTGATTTTTGCACAGAAATGTCTTTTCCTTCTCTTTCCCATACCCCATTTCATACCCCATTTGCGACAAAAACGATACAATCTGATGAAGCCTGATGAAAAGAGCAAGGTCCCGAAAAGTGCCATTTTACGGGCTTTACGAGACCTGATAAAGTAAGATAATGCACGCCTCCCCAAAACAAGAGACGAGTGCTAATTATTTTATTAAAATTTTGCAAACCCAGTGTTTATGCGGGTTTGTAAGTTTCAAAATTCGTATTTTTCAAAGATAACACATGTTTTATCATCAAAAATAACTGCTGTAAAAATCACCATTATCGTTATATACTTTTACAGCAGTCACCTCTCTGAATACGATCAATAATTGATCCCGTTGATTGCCAGTACTCCATCCGCCACGCTAAAGTTTATGCTTGCCGTTCTTCCGTCTGAAATGGGGAATCCCGCCATGCATGGCTGGAAATTGTCGATATCAGCCTTCTCAACAGATTCCAGCAGATCGTCCGTAAACACCGCGTCTGCGCCAAGCTTCAGAAAGTCTTCCTTCGTCTCTACCACATCCACACCCGGCAGGCCCACATAGACCGGAAACGCTGTCAGCTCCGCAAGCGCCTCCAGATCCTTTCTGGCGGCTGCATCCTTAATCTTTTCGGCAAATTCCTTTGCCGCCTCACTGTCAACCGCAAAGTTATCCTCGTATTCTTCCGCTGTCTGCACAGGTTTTTCTGCTGTCTGTGCCGTATGTTCTGCCGCCTCTATCGGTTCTTTTACCGTCTCTGCCTCTGCCACCTCTGTTACTGTTTCCTGCTGTGTTTCCTCTGATATACTCACAGGAATCCCCTGCTGTGTTTCCTGACCGGGCTGGCGGCTTTCGCCGCAACCCGTCAGAACCGCCCCTGTCAGGGCAAAACCAAGAACCATAACAACCACACGTCTCATTTTCTTTCTCAATTTTACTTTCCTCCTGTAATCTCAAATTCAATTTCCCCCGATGAACCGGGTGCGATTTCATACTTCTCAAAAACAATGACCGGGCAGTTATTCCCATTGATATAGAACTTCGCATCTTCCGAAATCCCCGCAAACCCTCCTTCCTCTGCCGTAAAAAATGTTTCTCCCGCCCTTTGTCTTGCAGCAATCTGTTCCCTGATGCACCTGTTTGCCAGTTCCACATAATCGCCGCCCAGCATATCCTTTAACGTGACAGCCTTCCCTGTACTTAAATCTAAATTATAATACTTCGATTCGCTGTAGGCATTTGTCCAGTTTTCGCTTCCCCTCACGACAAAGGAAAGATAATCGCTATTCTGCTGCTTGATTTCATAGCCGACCATAATCCTTATATTATGCTCCGCCCACTCTTCCGTCGTACCGCCTGTTTCCAGAAAAGCGGTTCTGTATTCTTCCGCGCGTTTCACCGCTTCCTCTGCATACTGGTCACAGCGGTCAAGGATTTCCCGATTGATCCCATCTACAGTTATCCCGGTGTCCTCCGCAATCATCTCAATCGTAGGGATTTCCACGGATACTGCTATATCATCCTTTTCCGTTTCATAAGAGCGGAATGTCAATACCCGTGCCAACCCTCCGATTACCGGAAGTTCTCCCGCTTCCTTTGCAAATACCGGGCTTGTATTCAACGCCGCCGTGAAAAGAACACATGCCGCCGCTGCCATTGCTTCCATATATCTTTCTTTATTTCCAATTTACTCATAAATCCGCCTCCTGCATATATCGTTCAGTCAGGATTCTTTCCGTTTCCTCGGTCAGTTTGAAATGCTTCCGCATCACGTTTTCGTCTTTCGGCCTTGCCACCTGTTTCTCCTTTTTTTGGGCAAGGACGTTCTATGGAACGCCGCATGATACGCATTTGTAGGCACGAAATGCAAGCCTTGCCGGGGAGTGCGTGCAGTGTCAAGTCAACAATCTCAAAAAGGGTTACAAGCTGTAACCCTTTTTCCCCATGACTGTAAAATCTTTTTTCCATACAATATCGCGCGGATGCCGCTCTTTGCAAATTTTTCCGGTGCCTTATTCCGGCCGTAAACGGTTCCGATTCCCATAGTAAAAATGAATATTGCCGCGTCGGACATGGTTGCAAACATATACATCCCTCCGGTAACGGTTCCGCCTCTAAGCAGAACAAATCCACTGCGGTGGCAAAAAAATCCAGCATTACATTAATAGCCACGGAAATCGCAATAGCCTATGCCGGAATTTCCCTCTGTAAAAGGCGTAAAAAAATTGTCCGGTATAATGCCCAGAATCCTTCTTTCCCCATGGAAACACCCAAAGAATATCTCCACGTCATGACATGCCATGGCTATATGGTAGTTTGTCAGAGTAAATTCCGTCATTTCAGACTCCTAAAAGATGAAAGCCATTCATACGGTACTGTTTGATCTTGTTTTTAATGTCTTCCGTCCTCTTTTTATTGATATCCTGTTTTTCATAGATATCGTCCAGCAGAAGGTCTATATTTTTCTGCATCAGCATATTGGTATGCACCATATTCTGCATGATATCAATTGCATTTCTGGGATTATTCCTGATAAATTCTTCCAGAGAATCCTTTGTGATACGCATCAGCAGTACCTCATCGTAGGCAACTACGGTATAGATACTGGGCTGGCCGGAAAGCACATGGGTTTCCCCGAAACACTTTGGCTTGGAATAAATTCCGATCAAATGTTCCTCCTTCTCCCCAAACCGGATATAAACCGCCACGGAACCGGAAATGATTTTATACATTTCCTCATAAATCCCGCCCTCTTTCATAATAATTTCATCTGCATGAAATTGAAGCATTTTTGCATTTTCCATTTCTCTTCCGCCTCCCTTCTATAATGATTTCCCGGCTTCCGTCCCTACTCACGCTTCTCATCTCTAAGCCTTCCGACATCCAGCATGTCAAGGCCGGCGGCCAGTTCCACCAGCTCTGCCTGCAGACAGAACAGATTCACCGCCGTAGTGGCAAATTCCAGTATCACATTGAGAGCAATCGTGACCGCTATGGCCTCCATGGGTATTTTAAGCTGAACAAACAAAATGGTATAGCAGGTCAGCGCGCCGCCGGGAATGGGAGGCGCCGCCACTGCCAGCACAATGGAAATGAGAAAGGCCGTAGCCAGCCACACCGGGGAAACCGTCACACCGTAAATTTCCGCCATGCAAAATCCAACCGCCAGAAACATAACGGAAACTCCCGGCATAAAGATGACCTGTCCCAACGGAACACCAAAATTGACAATCCTCCTGTCAATCCCAAGGTCTTTTTCACAGCACTCCATATTCACCCCGAAAGCCGCCGAGGAAGATGCCGTGGTCAGGGCAATCAGAAAGGTGGGCATCATTTTTTTCAGCAGTACCCGCGGATGCACCTTCCTCCCTGCACTTACCAGCACAAGATATACTGCCAGAAGAATCAAATCCCCCATAAGCATTGCCAGAATCAGTTTGTATGCAGGAAGAAATACAGAAAAGTCATTGCTAAGTATCATATTTAGGATACTTCCAAATACAAACAGCGGCACAAAGGAACTGACCGCCTCCATGATAAGCTGTACAATATAGTTAGACTGCTCCACAAAGGACGCGGCAACCGTGGCTTTGTTCCCCAGAATCAGCATTGCCATGCCAATCAGCACTGCAACAAAAATAATCTGCAGGGGATTCCCCTCCGTAAAGGGCGTAAAAAAATTCCCCGGAACAATGTCCAGAACCATCTGAAACAGTTCGGAAAAGTCAAACATCCCCCCGCCCCCGGCCTTAAAGGAAAAAAGAGGCATGGCTGTCCCGCAGGCAGGCAGTGTCAGAAGGACTGTCATCAGCATAAAGCGTCCGATCATCCTTTTTCCAATCCTGCCCATGGTAGCCATATCTCCGATACTGTATATTCCCCAAGCAACCGAAAGGAACACCATAGGCCCTGCAATGGCCGATAAAAGCCCCATAAAACGGTTAAACACAGGGCCGATAAGATTCTTTGCAAGAAAGGCGCGGACACCCTCCGGCAGAAAACGGCACAGCCCGCCGCACAAAAGGGCAAGAGCCACTGACAGAGCCAAAGAAATCATCTGGGAACGTTTTTTCTTTTTCGGCGTAAACAAAATCAGATTTTCCCCGTTTTTGTACTGCCACACAGGAGCAACACCCATATTGGCAAGCAGCCCCCTAAGCACTTCGCTCCGCTCTTCCTCCCCCGTGTCAAAGGGATCAAACTGCTCCCCCTTAAGGGAAAGTTCCAGACGGATGCGCTGAAAGCGTCTGGTGTGCTTCTGCACAAATACCGCCTCCGCGCCGAATGCATCCTGGTACTTTAGCAGGGTTTCCTCCACTGCAAGGCGTATCTGGAGAATGTTTCTTCCATCCACTCCCCATTCTTCCAGACTTTTTTCCGCAAGGCCGCTTGCCTTGGCAATATTTTCATTACTAAGCGTCAGTTTCTCCATCATTTTCCTTCTTCTGTCTTCCTGTTTCCTTCTCCATTCCGAAGCGTTTACGCCGTGGGGCGACGCAAATCTCTGATTTATGTCTGCCATCGGGCTTATTCGTGACGCTCCCAATCATCCCTGCATCCGCTTCTTATACTCGAAGCAGAGCATGGTAATATCGTCAAACTGTTCCGCACCCCCTACAAATGCGTCGATATCCGCTTTCACTGCGGGAAGCAGTTCCGACGGGGAGCACGATGCATTTGCACAAAGCACCCTCCCCAGCCGTTCCATGCCATACAGTTCATTGTCCTTATTGGTGGCCTCGGTAACGCCGTCCGTGTACTGGAAAAACTTATCCCCCACTTCAAGCTGCATAGAGCCGCATTTATATTGAATCCCTTCCATGCCTGCAAGGACAAAGCCCGCCCGTACCTTATAAGGCTCAAAGACACCGTTCTTTTTACAGATAAAGGGTATCTCATGGCCCGCATTTACGAACCGGAGTTCACCCGTCACAAGATCCAATACCCCTTCAAAGGCAGTGATGAACATTCCCTCAGAATTGGATTCACACAGAAGTTCGTTTACCTCCGTGAACACTTCCCCCAAGTCCCGCCCCGGCTGGGTATGATCCTTGATCAGTGTTTTTCCGATGACCATAAACAGTGCCGCAGGAACGCCCTTGCCGGACACATCCGCCGCCACGACGGCAAGATGCCGTTCATCCACCATGAAAAAGTCATAAAAATCGCCGCCCACTTCCTTTGCCGGCTCCATGGCCGCAAACACGTCAAACTCCTCCCTCTCCGGGAAAGCCGGAAAGATACAGGGCAGCATGGACTGCTGGATATTGGTTGCCACGCTCAGTTCCGCCGTAGTTTTCATGGTCTTTGCACTTTGGTTGATGGAATAAAAAATCATCCAAAATTCCACCACAAATATCAGGCACACCGTAATATACAGCAGGAAAAACCATGGATTATTGGGATAAATCCCCACGCCGTTGGACACAAGGTTGATAAAGTAAAACCCCACCACCGAGATAAAAAGCGCAGGAAGGAACACCGTCATTTTCCCGCCCACCGCTTCAATGGTGCGGTGTATGGGCTTTTTCAGGAAACGGGCATACAGTACGGAAAATACGGCGTAAACAAAAATCTTAATCACGATAAAAAAAATCAGATTGGGCGTATCATAAGGGCTTTCCTTAATAAACCCCAGAGCCGTCCCAAGGAGGGTATCCGTAGTTCCGCAGAACATAAAGGTACTCACATTGGCAATCAGACAGGCCATCAGGGAAATGGAAAGTTTGGTAGACCAACTGTCTTTGTACAGAAACTGCGGCACAATGCATACCAGTGCGGAAAGCCCCAGTATCCCTACCGCATCGTTGTACAGATTAATGGAATAGCTGACAAACGCCATAATATATCCCACAATGGCTCCGATGGTCCAGAAAACAGCCCTTACAGACCCTTTATATTTCGGGGTAAGCGTAATCCCCGTCAACAGTCCTGCAAAAACCGATGCCATAAAAACCGCAAAACTCCAGAGTGCAATTGATACCATTTGACTTCCCTCTCTCTTAAAATAAATCCATGCCTTTTAAGGCAGACAGATATTTGTCTAAATATTCTTCCGTAACTGGACTCCATCCCTCTCCCAGATTCTCTAAATATCTGTTGGTGACCTCCTGTAACACAGGGATGTCCCGGCGGCCTTTTGACAGTTCATTTGTCATAAGGCCCTGTAGCTGCTCCCTGCCTTCCTCCGTGCGTTTGCGTTCCTGCACAAGCGCATAAAATTCTTCGTCGGGCAGTATGTCAATGACATATCCCAGCTTCACAGCCCCCCGGAATAAATCCGCAAATTTCAGTTCCATGGGCGGGTACACATGAAATACCGCCGTATCCGCGCCGGTAGCTGTCAGCGTTACAATGTTATGGGCCGTCTCGTCCACAGGGGAAAAGTTTACGCTTCCCTCATAGACAGACTTAGGAGCCGCGCCTATTTTAATATAGGAAGAAAACTGGCGTGTAAAGGCATTGGAATGAAGATTCATCTGAAATTCCCCATCACAGATACGCCCCTGTAAGTTTCCGATGCGCATGATTTTGATTTTCAGCCCATCCGCCACTGCCGCCCGCAGCATTTCATATTCCGCCATATATTTAGAATAAATATACTTATTATGTATTTCCTGCCCAATATAGAAGTCCGACTCTCCAAAGCCGTCCTTCCCGGCGTTCCCGGCGGTCATGCCCGCAACGCTGATGGTGGAAATCTGGCAGAGCACTGCTTCCTCCCTTTTTGCAAAGCGGATGAGGTTCTTAACGCCCATTGTATTAATCTTTTCTAAATTATCCCCATAGGAAAAATGAGATACATTGGCCGCAGAGTTGATAATGGTATCAATTCTGACAGGACACTCCTGTACAAAAATATCCGGATTGGTAATATCCCCTTCCACAACCAGCCATTTCTCCCCATACCCTTCGGAGAAATCCTCCTCCGCATAATAAAACAAAGAAGACTTCACACGCTTTAAAGCCGTAAGGGTTTTCTTGGGCCGTGAAAGACAGACAATTTTTCCGCACAGCTTGGGATTCCTTAACAAATCCACTAAAATATGTATACCCAGATACCCTGTCACCCCAGTCAGAAGCACATTTCCAAGGTACATGGGGCTGGCCTTTTCCCGGGTATGGCTGTCAAGATATTCCTGAAACCCGCCGTAATCCAGAGCCTTAATGTCAAACCCCTCATCTTCTTTGGCATCTTCCTTTTTATAAATCCGCTCCAGTAAAAGAGCCGGCGTGGGGAACTGGTATAAGTCCCCAAATTCCAGCTGGTTTTCCGAAAGCCCCAGCTTTTCCTCGATTTTAAGCATGACCGTGACTGCGTTTAAGGAATCTCCTCCCAGTTCAAAGAAATTATCGTCCATGCCCGCCTGCTCTATAGCCAGCACTTCCTGGAAAGCGGTGCATACCTGTTTTTCCCTCTCCGTCTCCGGCTTTCTGTATATACGGACATATTCCACAGGCTCCGCTTCCAGAGCTTTCAGATCGGTCTTGCCGTTAGGCGTCTGGGGCATGGCATCCAGTTCCTTTAACACATCGGGCACCATATAGGCAGTGAGCCTCCCTTTCATATGGGTCCTTAATGCCTCCACGTCCACAGCCCCTTTGGACACGGCCGTGTAAAAGCCTGCCAGATGGCTGGTCTTTTCAATTTTCCGTATCATACAGCAGCATGCCGCCACCCCGGGAAATTCTCCCATGACATTTTCAATTTCCGAAAGTTCAATGCGCAGTCCCCGCAGTTTCACCTGTCTGTCATTTCTGCCGCAATACATAAGTCTTCCGTCGTCGGAAAAATAACCCAAATCCCCTGTCCGGTACAGGCAGATGCCCCGCCAGTCAATATATTTTTCTTCCGTTTCCTCCGGCCTGTCTTTATAACCGATGCCCACGCCGTTCCCATATACGCAGATTTCCCCCACAGCGCCGAAAGGCACCGGGTTCCTCTCTCCATTCAAGAGAAGGATACCCATATTGGCAATGGGGGTACCGATGGAAACCGCATCCCCGGCCTCTGTGATGGTTGCCCCGATGGTTGTCTCTGTAGGGCCATAGCCATTGTAAATCCGTATGTTATAGGTGTCCGCCAGCCGCTTTACAAGACTGCCCGGCAAAACCTCCCCGGCCGCAAGGATGGCCTTCACACTGCCTAAGGCTTTCCGAAAAGCTTCGTTTGCCAGATAAGCCGTAATCCGGGAGGGTGTACAGTGGAGAATATCCGCCCCGTGACGCAGAATATGAGCCGCCAGTTCCCCTGCATCCACCATGGCTTTCTCATTCCCCAGTTCCACAAACAGACCGTTCATCAGCGGCACAAAGATTTCAAACAGGGAAATGTCAAAACAGATAGAGCCAATGGCTGTAATCCCTTTACCGTTCCTGGTGACATCTCTGTTAAAAGGATTGTTATCCGGATGCACAATGTTTGCAATGCCTCTATGAGAAAGCATCACCCCTTTCGGGCGTCCTGTGGTGCCAGATGTATAAATCATATAGGCCAGGTCATCCTGCCTAATTTCCGGCAAAAGGGCAGGTTCTGCTTCCTGGGACAAAAGGTCGTCAATTTCTATGTAATCGTAGGTTTGGGCAATCTCCACATCCTTAGATGAAATCAGCCGGGCCATCCGGCCGTTGTCTGTCAATAAGCCGGCGTTGGAAGCGCCGCAGTTATTGATAATATAAGAAATCCTGTCCGCAGGATAGGCAGGATCCACCGGGATAAAAGCCGCTCCTGCTTTGGATATGCCAAGAATCGTGGGAATCAGACGGTAATCCCTCTTTAGCATAAAGGCAACGCTGTCGCCCCTTTCCACCCCCAGCCGCCTTAACCCGCAGGCAATCCGGTCGCTTATCTCATGAAGCTGCCCAAAAGTAAAGGCATGTTCCCCTGCATATAGGGCAGGGGCATCTTCATATTTCTCTGCCGCACGCCGGAACAGGGAAGGAATCGTAAGTTCCTTTTCAACGGAAAAAGATTTTCCTGTCACTGATGTGACTTTCTGATACTCCGCCTCTCCCAATGTTTCTATGTCGGAGAGTTTTTCCAAAGACAAAACAGTATCTTCAGACACTATTTTGTCTTTGTGCCCAGCTGTGCCCGCAGCGTCCGGCAGTTCCGTTCCTGCCCCTGCCATTCCCTGTGCCGCCACCGAAAGGATTGCATCACAGAAATATTTGGCCTTTTCTTCCGAGTAAATACTTTCCTGATAATCCGGCTGTAAGTCCAAGCCGCCCTTTTCATTTCGGAACAGATTAAAAGTCAGATGGTTTGTCATCTCTCCTGCCACACTGAACCGTACGCTGTAAGGAAAGTCCCCATGGAAGGAAAAACGGTAAAAATTAAACACATATTCCGACACAGACTCCCCTATCATATTTTCATCCCGCAGGGCGGAAAGAATCCGGTCAAACCCGCATCCCTTATGGGCCGATGCTTCCTTCGATGCCTTTCTGACCTTCCGGCACAGTTCTGCAAAGGTATCGGTTCTCTCCGTCCGCACCCTTACCGGCACAAGCAGCGTATAACAGCCCATCGTATCCATCTGCCCGGATGTGCGGTTTAAACGGGGCATCAGGAACACCGCATCCTTTTTGCCTGTAGCCTGTGCCAGATAAAGGGCTGTGGCTGCCGCAAAAATATAAGGGATTGAAATATCCTCCCTCTCTACAAACGCTTCCGTTTCTCTCATAAGTTTTTCCGGTACGCTGACCCTGCAGCTTCCAAAGCTGTTCCCGTTTACTTTTTTCGGAAAAACAGCGCCCTCAAACTCCGCTCCTTCAAAATAGGAAATCCAGAATCCTTCCTCCTGTCCGTCTGTGCGATAAGCCGCTTCTCCGTCAATGCCGTTTCTTTCGCCGGTATCCTTACGGACAGACATGTTTTCCGTAAAAAATACTGACCGGACAATCTTTTTCCCGGCAAGCACATCCAGTACTTTCTGCACAAACAGGCTCATGCCGTAACCGTCCATAATCACATGGTGGAAACGTGCATATAAAAAGACACCGCCTTCTGAAAGGGGAATGACTTCCGCCTGATACAGACACTGCTCCATAGGAAGGGGCAGTCTGTCCATGGCTGCCATATATCCTTCTGCCAAGTCTTCCGCCCGCTCTTTTCCGATGCTGCACTCCGATTTCTTCCTTCCGTCCCGGGAGAATATCCACTCCCCCTCCCTGAAACAGAGGGAAGCGGCAAATATATCCCCATTGTCAAGCACGACATCTGCCGCCTCTTTTACCGCACACGGAGTATGATCCGGCAAGCGGAGTTTCAGGGAAATCGTATTCCGTGCACTGCCCGGATGGCTCTGTTCTGCCATTACAATCTGAGTCTGTGATAAATTGAGTCTGCTCATCTGCTTTTCTGCTGTCATAATCATATCTCCACTGTTACATTGCGGCCAAAAAGATTGACCGCTCGGTATAAATTGATGCACACAGCCGCATAAGGAAAAATGCCGCTTCGCAGCTGCGGCCGGTGCAGTACAATAAGCTGGCCCGCACAAAGCGTGGCAGCGTTTGTTAACATAAGGACAATTCGCGAAGCGTGCTATCCGTTGTTTCTCCCTTATGCCTTTTCAATGGTAAGAATATCTGCAAACCCGGTCACTTCAAATATCTCCATTATAGTGTCGTTGACATGGGTCACACGCATGCTGCCCTGCTTATTCATGATTTTCTGTGCTCCCAGAAGGACACGCAGACCTGCGGATGACAGATAATCCAGCGCCGCCATGTCGATGGTCAGTTCGGACACGCCGTCGATTGCGCCCTTAATGGTCGTCTCAAGTTCCGGTGCTGTGTTGGTATCCAGCCGCCCTTCCAGCGAAAGACATAAATTGTTTCCGTTTTGTGTTTTTGTGATTTTCATGTTTACTACCTCTTTTCCTTATGATTTTAAATACTGATGATAAAATGGTTTTTCCCGTCTGTGAACTTATATTCCATCTCCTTAGACATCCCTTTTATTATCCTGCCGGACAAATCTTCTTTTCTGTCAAAGGGATGGAAAGCAGGCCCCCCGTAGGAGAAACGCATCTGTGCCAGATTCTCCCGCTCACTGTACTCCACGTCCAGGGAAATATCCATATCGTCCGCTTCCAAAGCCGCTGGCAGGAGTTTTTGCATCAGTACTTCCTCCGCCGCAAGCTGCATGGCGTAAATCTGTCTCTGGGAAAGCTGCTGCCTGCGTCCGAACTCCTCAAGCTGTGTCATAAATGCCGGGAAGTCAAAATCACGTGAAATTTTTTCCACATGGAGCACCTTAAGCTGCCGGATAAATATCCGGGTTCTCTCCCTTTTTGGGTGCTCAAAAATCTGTTCCGGCGTTCCGTCCTCATAAATTTCTCCCTGGTCCATATAAAAAATCCTTGTGGACACATCCCGGGCAAACTTCATTTCATGGGTCACGATCATCATGGTCATCCCCTGCCCTGCCAGCCTGCGGATAACGGAAAGCACTTCTCCCACCATGGTTGGGTCTAAAGCCGAAGTAGGCTCGTCAAAGAGAATAATCTCCGGCTCCATGGCCACCGTCCGGGCAATTGCCGCCCGCTGCTTCTGTCCTCCGGAAAGTTCATCCGGGTAGGCAAGGGCTTTGTCCCCAAGTCCTATGGTGCGCAAAAGTTCCATTCCCCTGTCATAGGCTTCCTGCCGGCTCCTGCCAAGGAGATCCACCTGGCCCATCATGATATTCTCAATAATGGTCTTGTGGGCAAACAGGTTAAAGGACTGGAATACCATCCCCATCTTCTGCCGTACCAGATTGACCTTACAGTTCTTATCCGTAATTATCACGCCGTTCACCACGATTACGCCCCTTGTCGGTGTCTCCAGAAGGTTGATACAGCGCAGCAGGGTTGACTTTCCGGTGCCTGAAGGACCGATAATGGAAATCACTTCTCCCTTTTTGATTTCCACGCTTACATCCCGTAAGGGGGTTACATTAGGATATTCCTTGCACAGATGCATAATAGAAATGATGCTTCTGTCTTCCTGTTGATCTGTCATCACATGCACACCCCCTTTACGCTGCGCTTATTCCGTTTCGGCAAAACCTCCCTCTCTGCAAAGGAAAGGGCTGTTGTCATCACATTGGCAACGGCAAAATAAATCACTGCCGTTACGATCAGCGGAAAAAATGCCTCCATGGTACGCGAACGGATAATATCCGATACCTTGGTCAGATCCTGTACGGCAATATACCCGGCCACGGAAGTCATTTTTACCATGGAAATAAACTCGCCCTTCAGCACCGGAATGAAATTCCCGGCTGCCTGGGGAAATACCACCTTAAAAAATGTCTGGCTTCTGGTATAGCCCATGGCAAGGGCTGCCTCCTGCTGCCCCCTGTCCACAGTTTCTATTCCTGTACGCATCATCTCCGATGAATAAGCCGCAAAATTGATGGAAAATCCAATGACAGCAACCAGAATTTCGGAAATATCCACGGAGCCAAAAATCCCGTAATACAAAATCATCAGAAGAACCACAATAGGCATCCCCTGAATGACACGGACAAATATCCCGCCAAGATACTGTACGGGCTTACAGTTCATCCGCCGCAGCATACATATCCCAAATCCAAGGCCAAGGCCGAAAATCCCTGAACAGACAGAAATCAGTATGGTGACCCCAAGTCCCTGTAAAATCAGCCGCCACCGGCCTTCTGCCACAAAGGTGCTTTTAAAGCTGTCCTCCAAGCCGGCAAAGAAGCCTTCCTTCTGCCCCGCGCCGTCTGTATCGCGCACCAAAAGCACCATGGCCGAATCATAGTGGGTATCCGCAAAGTCCACCTTTTTCGCCCGTTCTTCCGTAATGGACATGCTTCCGCTGACCACATCTGCCTTTCCGCTTTCAAGAGAAGCAATCAGGGAGGCAAATTCACAGTCTGCCATTTCCACCTTAAAATCCAGTTCCCGTGCAATCAAAAGCATCAGATCTATTTCAAGCCCCAGAGGTTCCCCGCCGCTTCCAAGATAGGTCATAGGCTCATGGGTGCTGTCATGGTAATACCGGATGGTTCCGTTGTCTCCCGGCCAGTCCTGCTCTGTCAATATTTTTACACTGTCGTCCGCCCCAAGCCATTTTTTCTTTAAAGCCTCAATGGTCCCGTCCTCTTTAAATTTTGCAATAACGCCGTTAAACTGCTCCTTAAGAGGGCTTCCCTTGGGGAAAGCATATCCGTACTGATCCCGGATCACAGGCTCTTCAAAAATTTTCAGTCCTTCATTCTTCGCCGCTGCCAGCTGCGCCAGCGGTTCGTCCAGCGCCCCCGCATCCACACGGCCTGCCTTTAAGGCTGCCACAATATCCGGTACAGAATTGTAGTAGGAAAAATCATCCGCGTCTGCAATTACTTCCTGCAAAAGCTTATCGTAAACTCCTCCGCTTAGGGCGGCAAACCTTGCCCCTTCAAAATCGGAAAGTGTCTCGTATGTTTCCCCTGCCTTTTCGCCGCCGTCCGACGCATCCCTCACCATAACGGCTGTCACCGAAGGATATACGCAGTCGGAAAATTCGATATGCTTCCTCCTCTCTTCGGTGGCGTTTAAATCCGCCATAATACAGTCAATGTCCCCGGCCTGTGCCGCCGCAATGATTCCGTCATAATCGTAGATCTTGATTTCCACTTCCGCATTCAGCCATGCACCGAAGCGGTAGATCAGTTCCACATCGTATCCTGTAAGCGTCGTCCCCTCATAGTAGCTAAAGGGCTGAACCGTTCCCGTGGTTCCCACCTTAAGCTTACAGTCCGGTGTCTGGGGCATGGGTATTTCCGGCATGGTTCCCTCCGCCCGGCTGACCCACCGGCCGTACATCTCATCCAGTGTTCCCTCTGTCTTTGCCTGGGCAAGAAACTGGTTCACCTTATCCTTTAAATTTTCAATCCGGCTTTTGGGTGAAATCCCCACAGCCACATCCATGCTCTCCCCCAGATTTTCGTCCAAGAGTTTCACGTCCTCAAGCCCGCTTGCTATGGCAAACTCCATCATCACCCGGTCGTAAACAAACCCGTCCAGCTTTCCCTGGGAAATGGCAAGATACCCTGAAGCGTTGCCGGAAAATGTTTTATGCTCCGCCTCCGGCAGATACTTTTCCGCCATATACATCCCTGCCCCGCCTTCCGGCACACCAATGGTATAGGCGGGATCGTTAAGCTGCTCTATAGAGGTGATGGTTTCGTTTTCCTTATCGTTGCAGCCCCAAAGGCAAAGCGTCCCCAAAAGGACAACGATAAGAAAGGCTGTTCTTTTTTGTAATACCATGCTTTCCTCACTTTCACCCCTGTACCCTATGGTTTCCGTTCCGGGGAGGACTTTTCCGTCATTTTATGATTCCTCTGTCCCGGCACAGAGCTTCTATGCTCCTGTCATAGGCTGCTGCCGGCACCTGCAGATTTGGATGCAGGAATTTATCACTTTGATTCACTAGCCAGACTATTATAACAGATAAAATATCTGATTTGGGCGTCATGTCATGGTTCGTATTTTTTTCGGTACGGTTTGCTAAATATTTTTTTTGATCTTTAAAATATTTTTTCCTTCCCGGTATTCATAAGAAATATCGTCCATACTTTTTTTCACCATATAAATACCAAGGCCGCCAATCTGTCTCTCTTCCGCGGAGAGCGTTGTGTCCGGCTCCTTTGCCGCCAGCGGATCGTAAGGTACTCCATGATCGATAAAAGTGACTGCCACCGCCAGCGGATTTTCCATGACCTCCACACGGACAGTGGCAGAGCCCACCTCCGGATTATAGGCATAGTGGGCAATATTGCCGAACAGTTCGTCAATGGCAATATCTATCTGCATCTGTGCCTTCATGGGACATGCCAGCCGCTCTAACTGTTCGTCCACAAATTCTGTAACTTTCTCAATATTTTCTACTGTAGCGTCAATGATCAATTCATTCATCTTCTCCCAGCTCCTCCCCTTTACCGGATAGTTCCTTAATCCCGTAGTTCCTTTTTCAGCTCCGCAAGCGCTTTTTTATGGACTGCCTTGGCATTGCCATAAGACATTCCCATCAGCTCTGCAATCTGTTTCAGCGTATATTCCTTATAATAATGCAGGATGATCAGATCCCTCTCCCGCTCTTTCAGCCTTTCCAGGGCACAGGCGAGCCGGTCCAGTTCTTCCTCCGAAACCAGCCCTTCCGCCAGATCCCCGCCATAAGGTCCTGCCGCCTCATGGCTGTCCGTATCCAGTTCCTCATGGACGCGCCGCAGGCGGAAATAATCATAAACCGTGTTTTTTGTGATCGTATAGATCCATGTTGACAAAGATGCCTTTTCCCGGTCAAAACGCCCCAGGCCCCGAAACACTTTCAAAAAAACGCAGGACTGCAGATCCTCAGCTTCGTGAGGGTCTGCCACTTTCCCGCGGATATATGCATATACTTTATCACGGTATTCCAGATAGATTTTTTCTTTTTCCTTTTCTGATATAGGTGCCAATGAGTCAGCCATCCCTGCCGTCCCCCTCCCGGAACAGATTTCCCGCAAAGCTCATCGCCTCCGGCTCTCCCGCCGCACTGACAAAGGTCAGTTCCTCGTCTGATAGTTCCAGACAATACCGATCAACGGTCTCTTCCGCCAATGCCTCCAAATGTGGGTTTTTCCAGAAGCGCTGAAAGTCAAAGAGGGCTTCCATACCTGCCTGCGCCAATGCTTTTTTCTCCATTCCTGTTCCGGCCATGCTAACCGAAAATGCTAGAGTCGATGTGGCAGCGATACCTCATCGATTCCGCCTCACGTTGAAGTTCTTTAAATTCCGGGGATTCCAGTATTTCCTGGATTCTCTTTTCATCTTCGACAGGGACCATGGGTACCGGCTGGGAATTCTCAATTGGGACTCTTCCACTGGACAGCAGAAAATCATTTGCTGCTCTACTCATCCCTTCTACATCCAGTCTTTCAACCTTCACCATCTCATTCATTCCACCTGCTGCACCTTCCAGCTCTGCATCATTTAACGCCAGCGCTTCTCCTTTCAGCAGACTTTCCTTCATTTCCACTTTCTCTACTGCTTTTTTCTTCATTTTTCCTCCATTCCAGTTCCGTCTCCCCCACCCAAGTACCAATGACCGTCAGAGAAAATTCATTCTGTACACAGCCTGAATTTCCTCTGGGCACTTGGGGGGCGGAGTCTGATTTCCAGTTCCGTCCTTCCGGACACATCACATCCGTCATTTTTTGTTTCTGTCTGTTGATACAAAGAAATTTACAGAAAGGGCGATTGCCGTCCGGCCCCTGCCCTGCGATCCCTCCTGTATTCAGTCCATGCTATTTGCCATTGGCCGCGCTATCCATGAGCTCCCGAGCGCGAGAAACTTCAGCCTTCAACTCTTCATAATCAACTTCCGGATGCTCTACTCGCGGGAATCTCTCTCCCGCATCAACAGAGGGCGGGAACTCCGGCCGGGTTTTCTTCTCCTCAATGGGGGGTCTCAACCTCCAATTATCAAGATTCCTCATCCGCTGTTCGAACGTTTCTCTATCCCCTGCTCCGCCTGCTGCGCCTTCCAGCTCTGCATCATTTAGCGCCAGTGCTTCTCCTTTCAGCAGACTTTCCTTCATTTCCACTTTCTCTACTGCTTTTTTCATCACTTTTCCTCCATTCCTGTTTTGTGTCCGTCCTTCCGGACACATCACATCAGTTTTTTTGTTTCTATCTATTGATACGAAGAAGTTCATGGAAGGGCTAAAAATTTTTAAATTTTTTCATTGCCATCCAGTCTCTGCCTTGCGATCAGTTCCGCAAAGTATCCGTTCTTTTCCATGAGTTCCTCATATTTACCATCCTCTATGATCTTCCCTTTCTCCAGCACAATGATCCGGTCGCACTGGCGAATCGTGGACAGTCTGTGGGCGATTACAATGCGTGTGCAATTAAGTCCGTCCAGAGACTGTGACACCTTTTTCTGGGTCAGATTGTCCAGGGCGCTGGTAGCCTCATCCAGCAGGAGAATCTTTGGTTTGGGCGCTATGGCCCTTGCAATCAGCAGCCGCTGTCTCTGCCCCCCTGAGATCCCACCCTGTCCTTCGGAAATCACTGTATGCATTCCCATGGGCATACGCCGGATATCCTCCGCAATACCGGCAAGTTCCGCTGCCTCCCAAGCTTCCTCCATGGTAAGATAGGGGGCGCAGATGGTAATGTTGGAGAAAATATCCCCGGAAAACAGCCTGCCGTCCTGCATCACCACACCAATCTTGCTCCGCAGGGACTTCAGATCCATACCGGCGATATCCCTGCCGTCATAGTAAATGGCTCCCTTCCGGGGCATCTCAAACCCAAGCAGAAGCCTGAGCAGAGTGGACTTCCCGCATCCGGTAGCCCCAACCAATGCCACATACTGACCCGGCCTTATTTTCAGGGAAAGATCGTCCACCACAAGGGGCATGCTCTCCCGGTAGCGGAAGGATACATTGCTAAACTCTATGCCGCCCGAAAGGCGCGTCACCATCTGTTTGCCCTCCGCCATCTCCGGCGCCGTTTCCAGGATGGGTTTCGCCATCTTAAGGATGGGACGAAGCTGCGCCACAGACAGCACTATCCCCGCCAGAGAGGAAAAAGCGCCGGCAACCATTCCATACGCGGTATTGAAAGCATAATAATCCGCCACGGAAATCCCGCTTTTTGCCGCAGTATAATACATGATGACCGTTCCCCCTAAAGAAATCGCCGTCATCAGTACGCCGTTTATTTTCAGGAACAGCGGCGGACTGTAGGCAAGCCTTGCCCCTTCCGCATAAATCCTGCCCCACTGGGCAAAGGCACGCTTCTCCGCACCGGAAAGCTTGATTTTCTGGATGCCGCTGATCAGGGAATAGGTCATGCCGCTTTCCTTCGCACCAATTTCCATCTGCTTTTCGCTGACCCGTATCTGCATCAGCGCAGAAACCACCGAAAACACCACCGTCACCAGTATAATCGCAAAGGCCGGAACCACCAACGCCGGGGCATAGGTAAAAATCTGGGTAATGTATACCAAGGAAAATACCGCCGTAAGGCCTGTGGAAAATACCAAAGATACCAGCATAGAGCAAAGGGTATGGATGTTCCCCGCCCTGCCTGCCAGTTCTCCCGGGCTGTATTTCTGAAAAAAATCCGTGGGAAGGGACAAAATACGCATCATCACCGCCGCCTGCACCTGAACCCCCATCTTAATCCCGATGCGCTGCATCAGCATAGACCTGACCGCCTCTGCCAGCAGGGTGCTGACCCTTACACATACCAGAAAAAAAGTGACGGATAGAAACAGGCGCATATTGCCGCTTACTGTCACCCGGGAAAAGATGATATGGTTCAGCTTCGGTGAAATCATTCCCAATAATGTAAGCCCCAGTGCCGCCGCCAGAAACATCCCCACGTCAAAAGCCGACAATGTCCCGGCGATATAGCCCATCAGTTCCGGTATCCCTATGGGCTTCATAGGAAGCGGCTTATAAAAGCACAGAGCCTCCTCCCCTATCCCATTCTTTGTATTCCTGTCAAGCTTTACCCGCCTGCCGGAGTTCTCATCCAGATAGCGGTAGCCGCCTGTCCGGTCCGGAATCAGGGCAATTACCCTGCCGTCCTCTTTCCTGGTTCCCAGCATTGCCCCAAAGGCATCCCGGTACCACTCCCCCTCCAGTTTCACTCTGCGCCGCATAATGCCGCAGGGACGCAGCAGATATTCCAACTGGTCATTGATATCCTTTACATCCTCCGGTATCTCCGAAGACTTCACATGATAAAATTTCAGTATTTCATCTACGGCATTTTTCGTCCGTATCCTGTCGTCCTTCATGGCGGTCAGAATCCGTGTTCCCAGCACGGCTCCCGCTATGCCCACCAAGGAGTCCTCCAACATCTCGTCATCGCTGCACATCCGCTGCCGGATCTGTTCGTCAAACCATCCCATATCCATCTTCTCCTATGTGAGAGCATGTTTGAAAATCGCTTTGCTCTTAAATCTGTTTATCGGTTTAGCAGAAATATTAACCGGCGTTTTTGTCATCGCTATCGGAACCAAGGCCTGCCATCCATTCAGTCATTGGAAACCAGTTCGGTATAAGCGCCGCCCTTTGCAAACAATTCCTCATGGGTTCCCCGCTCCGCCACTTTTCCGTGATCCATGACGATAATCTCGTCGCAGTCACGGATAGTCGACAGACGGTGGGCAACCACGATGCAGGTGATTCCCCTGTCCTTAATGGACTTGACTACCTCATACTCTGTCCTTGCGTCCAGCGCGGAGGTGGCCTCATCCATAATGATAATGGTCGGGTCCTGGGCAAGCACTCTGGCAATTTCCATTCTCTGGCGCTGTCCCCCGGAAAAATCCCTGCCGTCCTGACTGATGCGGTAGGAATAACCGCCCTCCCTCTGCATAATGTCCTCATGAAGCCTTGCGTCCCGGGCGGCCATGATGACCTCGAAATCCTCAATGGATTTGTCCCACATTCTGATATTGCCGGCTATGGTATCTTCAAACAGAATAACATCTTGGTCAACCACTGCCAGCGAACCCGTAAACACACTTCTGTCAATCCCGCTCATAGGCTTCCCGTCAAAAAGAATTTCCCCCTTCCATGGCTGATACAGGCCGGAAAGCAGTTTGGAAATGGTAGATTTTCCGCAGCCGGAAGTTCCCACAAGAGCCACACGGCTTCCCGGTTTTAAAGTCAGGTTAAAATCTTCTATCAGCGGTTCCGAAAGCCTGGAATAACCGAACGTGACATTTTTCATCTCCACACTGCCGGAGAGTTTCCTGTATTCCCCGCTTTCTTCCCCGGACCGGTTCCCGTTTTCTTCCCTTTCCTTTTTCTGCGCATGTTCCCTTTGCCCGCAGCAGACATCGGAAGGATACTCCATCACATCTTCAATCCGCTCCATCTGGGTACGCATCTCCTGAATACTCTGGCCGGCCGTAATTAATTTTACGGCCGGAGACATAAAGGAAGAAAGGAACCCCTGAAAGGCCATAATCATACCCACCGTAAAACTTCCCTGCATGGTCAGATACACCCCCAGCATCAGCACTGCCACTCCCGTAAGGGAAGATACCAAGGAGGGAAGAAGTCCCAGATACTGGTTCAGTCCGGCATACTTTACCTGCTGGGTATTGACACTTGCCTGATACCCTGCCCACTTTTCAAAATAGCCGTTTTCCGCGCCGTTGGCTTTGATTGTCTCTATCATTTCAATACCGGATACCGTTGCCCCTGACAGCTTACCGCTATCCCGCATCTGTACCCTTGTAATGTTGATGCGTTTTCCGGATATCAGCCGGGACAGCCCAAGATTGCACAGGATGGACAGCACGCCCACAAAGGTAAGCAGAGGGCTGTAGCGAAACATGACCGCCAGATAAAACACCATCATTGCCGCATCGATCAAAAGGGGCGCAAACAGGTTCACAAGACTGCCTGACGCCGAAGCGTTCATCCCCTGCCGCTGCTGGATATCCCCTGCCATGCGCTGGGAAAA
Organism: uncultured Lachnospiraceae bacterium; assembly: GCA_910579645.1. Classification (GTDB taxonomy): domain Bacteria; phylum Bacillota; class Clostridia; order Lachnospirales; family Lachnospiraceae; genus Kineothrix. The sequence goes on from CAJTVK010000009.1 coordinate 20,652, forward strand.
AAACTCCATGGGCAGGTGAAGCACTTTCCACAGGTAGGAAGAGGAACCTGTGACGGCAAATCTGCCGTATACTTTCAGGGAATAAACAGCGGACAGGAAAGAAACCAAAAGCCGCACTGCCGCGTATCCCATAAATATGCCCACGAAGGGCAGGAGCCAGTCAGGATTCTTCCCTGTCAGCAGCCTGTCCATAAAAATCCTTGGAAAGACCGAAGCCACAATTCCAAGAAGGGAACTGATGACGGCTGCAAGGATCACATAAGCCACCGCCTCCCCTGCCCCTGCCATCCGTTTTTTCACAAACCCCGCAACACTTTTGGGCCTGCCGCCGGGAATAAATTCCTCCCCCGGCTCAAAAAACAAACAGACACCCGTAAAGGACTGGTCGAAAGTTTCCATGGAAACCGTATAATTCCCTCTTGCAGGATCATTTAAACAGGCCTTATTCCCTTTAAAGCCGTTCAGTACCACAAAATGATTAAAATTCCAGTGGATAATACAGGGGAATATCCCACTCCGCCTTAAAGCGTCCGGCTCAAACCGGAAACCTCTTGCCGTCAGTCCATAGCTCCGTGCTGCCAGCAGCAGATTTTTGGCATTGGAACCGTCTCTCGACACCCCGCAGTCCGCCCTTACCTGCTCTAAAGGAATCCACTTGCCATAATACGCCAGTATCATGGCAAGGGATGCCGCACCGCACTCCAAAGCTTCCATCTGCATAATCACCGGCACTTTTGCATACCCTCTGCTCACCGGACGTTTCTGTGCTTTTTTATGTAAAATCATCTGCGTTCTCCCATGTGTGTCCGGTACTCCATCCGGACAGAAATTGTAGTTTCACTCTGCCTGTTCCGCACCATTGCCGCGTTAAAATTTCTAGTACATCATTGCACCAATCATTTTATCAGTTAAACAGAAAAGAGACCGGCGCAATACGTTCCACCACCACTTCTGTCTCATAAACGCCGTCCGCAAGTTCCGTATCGGCCACAGCCGCATAAACCCATTCCCCCTCTGCAAAGCCGCCAATATGCATGGCGTAAGGCGTAAGCAGGCCGGAAGCCTCCATGGGCTCATCGGTAACAGATAAAATGGGATGCCCTTCTCCTTTTATCTCTACCTCCATTCCGGCGGCAATCTGCTCCCTGTCGGTTTCCCTTATATAGCAGAAAAGGGTTCCGTCCTTTACCACTGCGGGGGCTTTTATTACCGTGTCCAGCCGCCCGAAAATTCCCCAGACGCACACCCCTGCCAGCAAAAGTACCACTGCCCCCATCACCATCCACATGCCGGGGCTTGTGACTCTGATATAATCATCTAACTGCTCGGGGGAAGAAACCCGTTTTATGCTCTTCTCCCTGAAAATCTTTTTTTCCATCTTTAACCCCATTTCTGCGCTCCTTTTTGCGCATCCCAAGTTTGTGGCTGCAGCCTGCTTTTTTTCCAAAAGCACACTGCCATACAGTACTCCCCCATCCGGTATTCCCTAAATTCAAATTCCCCGGGGCAAAGCCGGCATGCCTCGTCTGTTTTCTGACAGACGGCGATTTCCCCCTTTGGTGAAAGGGTTATCTCAAAGGCATCCAGCGGAAGGCTAAGTCCCGTCCCCACTGCTTTCAAAAAACTTTCTTTCAGCGTCCACAGCCGGAAAAACGCCTCCTTTTGCCCTTCCTTTCCCTGCTGCCCGGCAATAAAGGCATATTCCTTCCGGGTAAAAAAGCGTTCCCCAAGGGCTAAATCCGCCTCCTGCATCTGCTCCACGTCACAGCCTGTCTCCTCTCCCGCAAACACCCCCATAACCCTGCTGCCGGAATGGGACAGATTAAAATGGATATAGGGATGACAGGGCAGGTAAGGCTTTCCGTTCTTCCCATAGGATACGGTCTCCTCCCGCTCACGCAGACCCCATACAGACAATCCCTTATCCATCAGAATCCCTGCCCCCAGGGAAAGCCTTTTATCCTTTTTAAAAAGATAGGAATCCACCTTCCGCCTTCGTTCCCGGGACAGCCGTTTATAATATTCGGAAAAACAAATCTCATCCTCCAGTTCCCCTGTATCCATCCAGTACAGAACCGCCCCGTTTTCTCCACAGGCACAGGAACGCAGGCTGTGCAGCATGGGAAGCGCCTTTTCCGTTTTCATCCTCCCTGTGTCCTTTCTATTTTCAGTTCCATAATTGTGTTATTCATATTCAGCACCCTCATATATTGGAAATCCGACATTATTTTCCGGATCAGGGCAATCCCTCCCAAGGCAAGCCCTGGGTCTTCCTCCGTATCCGTCTCATATTCCAGAGGATTAAAGGGGATGCCGTCATCCCGGACTCTTAAAATATAACTGCCGTCCTGAATGGTAAAACCGATATCGATAAAGTTCTTTTTATCGCCTGCGTACCCATAGCGGACGATATTGGCACAGATTTCCTCAAGGGCAAGCCCAATCAGCTTTGCATCCTTTTCACCGATATGATTTTCCGCACAGAAGCAAAGCAGAGCGTCCCGAAGCTTTATCACATCCTCCAGCTGATTTTCTATGGAAAAATCCAGACAGACTTCTTCCTTTATCTTAGGAAGCATATATCTGCCTCCGGAAGGGAACCGGCCGGTGCGCTGTCCCCACATGCGGCAAAGAACGCTCAGCAGAATCGTGAAAGCTTCACTTACGGCAGCGGCCCCGCATGCACCCAAAAGCCCCATCCAGAACATCCCTGCCAAGGTAAAGGGCACAACCACCCCAAACCCCTGCAAAACCGTGATCACAGTGGAAAGCCCCGGCTGTAATATTGTCTGGTAATAGGACATAAGGAACTTATTGTATACATAAAAGGGAAAGCTGAATGCAAAAATCCTCAGGGCCCACATACACATCCCCAACATCTCCCCGCCTGTAATGCCGAACAGCCCGGCAATCCAATGGGGAAACAAAAGGAATAAAAGCAGCAGGACCCCAATGGTAAAATAGCTGTATGCCAGCACTCTTTTACACAGGGCACGGATTCCGTAATAATCCCGTTCCCCGTACAGAATCCCGGCAATGCCGGGAATCAGTCCGATAACGCCGCCTACGCACAGCTCCGCAATCAGCACCCCATTGGCGCACACGGAATATACCGCCATGGCATCATTTCCCAGAAACCGCACTACAGCGGAATTAATCATCACTGATTTTAAAGCGGACATCAGCGTAAATGCCGCGCTGGGAATACCTGCCCCGGCCGCCATCTTCACATAAATCAGAAGACTGCCTTTTTCCCCGTCCTCTGTCCTCTCTGCACACCCGGAAAGCTTCAGCATCCTGTTTTTTGAACGGAAGTAAAAAACCACCGTCACCATCCCGGCCAGATAACCGATCACTGTGGAAAGGGCGCTTCCTGCCATTCCCATATGGAAAACTTTAATAAACAGAAGGTCCAGCACCAGATTGACCCCGTTGGCAATCATAAAAAGTGCGCTTCCCAACTGGGGATGATTGTCTGCATTCATAAAATAGCAGAAAATAATTGCAATGGTCAGAACCGGGATTCCGCCGAAATTTACTGCAATATAAGGCTCCACAAGTGCCCCCATCTGCTCATTTCCCGCCAGGGCATATGCCAGATGCCCTGGCAGGAAAGGGGTTAGCAGGGCAAAAAGAATGGACAGTACCGCTCCCGCCGTCAGGGAGGCCGTAAAGATGCCTCCCGCTTCCTTTAACTTCCTCTTTCCCAAAAATACAGCCGCCTTGGCCGCTCCCCCCATGGCCAGCGTCAGAGCCGGCATCTGTAAAAGAAGCAGCACAGGCATGGATAACTCAATGGCCGCCATGGCATCGGATCCCAAAAGATTGCCCACGATCATGCCGTCCACCACATTGCCAAGCTGCATGGCCACTGTCATGAGCACCCCCGGAAGAATATACTGATGAATCTTTTTGTTAATTAAAAATGCATTTCTCTCCATTCCGTTACCTTTTTTCATTAAATTTTGCCGTCAAAAAATCCCAGCGTTTCCAGTGCTTTTAAGGCATTGCGCAGATAATCCTTATCGGGCATGGGCCATTTGAAGCCCAGCCTGTACAGTATTTTGGTGGTAAAGCTGTTATCTCCGTCAATATAGACACCTCCTGCCTCATTTTCACCCGGCAGGTAGGCAATCAGCCCGGATATCAGTTCATTTTTGTTCTCGTCCTCCAATGCCTTTTGCAGGCTTTTGCCAAACTCCTCATCGCTCACCGTTTCTATGGCAATTCCAAGGCTGTTCATCTGCTCCACTACATCCGCCATCTGAATCACATAGCTGCTGTAAGCGTGGAACACGGTGAAATCCCCTTTCGCCCCGGCAAGCTTCACAATCGCCTCTGCCGTGGAATCAATGGGAGAAAACTCCGCAGGCGTATCTAAAAGGGACACCGGGAACTTTCCAAGAGCCACATATCCCCGCAGGGTGCGCATAAAACCATTGGTAACGGAATTAATCTGAAACTCCCCGTCACTGACACGGCTCATGAGATTTCCCACCCTTATGACCCGTCCCTTCATGCCCTTTGCGGCGGCTTCTAAAACCGCCTTTTCCGCACGGAATTTGGTATCGATATACTTATTGCCGATGCTCTGCCCGAAGTCCAGTTCATTTTCATGGATTTTCTTTTCCTCCGGGAACTTCTGTCCCACATTTTCCCCGGCAACGCTTACGGTGGAAATCTGAATCAGTTCCCTCCCTGTTTCCCTGCACAGGCGTATCAAGTTAAGGACTCCCAGATAATTCACTCTCTCCAAGGTATCATCTGCGGAAAAATGTTTTACACAGGCCGCACAGTTTATCACTTGGGTAAAATCATGCTGCTTCAATTCATCTACCTTGTCTGCATCCGTAATATCCCCCTCGAGGACAATGATCCGGTTTCCGAAAAGTTCCTCGTAAGGATTGCTGAAATAGTACACCAGCATACTTTTCAGCCTCTTTTCCGGAGAAGGGGCGTTCCCCTGACGCAGCAGACAATATATGGTATTATCACAGGTTTCAATCATTGTTTTTAAGATATGGGCTCCAAGGAAACCGGTTGCTCCCGTAAGAAGCACGTTCCCCATAACAGACGGCTGTATCCCGTCCACATACTCTGCCCTGTTCTTTTCCAGAATCCCTGCAATGGAATCTGTCTCCAAAGCCTGACTCGGATTCTTCCTTCCGGCATTCTGATAAACCGTCCCTTGCCGTGCATCCTTCCCTGTCCCCCGGCCGCAGGCTTCCTGCCCGGCTGAAGCATCCTTATTGTCATGACCTTCCTGCCTCTTTTTCCCTAAAAGATACTGCTCTAACGCCAACGGGGTCTTATATTCAAACAAATCCGCGTAAGATACTCCTATCCCTGCGCCCATGCACTTCATCGCCACCTTGGATGCGGAAAGGGAAGTGCCACCGTTCTCAAAGAAATCATCCTTGATACCGATTTTCTCTGCCCCAAGAGCCATGGCAAAAATCTCGCACAGCCTGCGCTGTAATTCGGTGCAGGGTTCCACATAATTTTTCTTCTCCAATGTATAGTCCGGCTCCGGCAGGGCCCGTTTATCTACCTTACCGTTATTGGTGAGAGGCAGTTCCGGAAGCTGCATCAGTACCCCCGGAACCATATAAGGGGTCAGATACTTCTGCATAAAGCCGGTCAGATTCTGATGTTCCACCTGCCGCTCCGCCACAAAGTAGCCGCACAGGAACTGATTGCCATCCTTTTCCTTTACAAGCACAACGCTGGATTTTACTGTAGGGTACTGGTTCATTACGTTCTCAATTTCATCCAATTCCACCCGCAATCCACGGAGTTTTACCTGATTGTCCATGCGTCCCATAAACTCCACCCTGCCCTGATGGTTCCATCTTGCAAGGTCGCCGCTCCGGTACGCCTTCCTTCCCTCAAAGGCAATAAACTTATCCGCCGTCATCTCCGGTTTTCCCACATAGCCCCTGCCCACACCGTTTCCAATGATGAGCAGTTCGCCCGGTGCTCCTACGGGAAGCAGGTTCCGGTATTTGTCAATCATTACCATTTTAATGTTTCCCATGGGCTTTCCGATGGTGATCTTCTCCCCTGTCACCGGCTCGAAAGCACAGCCGATGGTGGTTTCCGTGGGTCCGTATCCGTTAAATACAAGGGGCGATGAACCAAGAGCCATGATTTTTCCGTAAAGAGCATCGGGGAACGCCTCCGCACCCACATTAAATACCTTTATCCGTGACAAGGCTTCCTTCATTTCCGGCATGTCGATAATATTGGTGAGGAAAGACGGCGTACAGGTCATCATATCCACCCCGTTTGCCAGAATCAGTTCCGACAGGGCAAGGGGATTATGGATTTCCTCCTCGTTTGCCATACACACCGTAATGCCATGATAAAGGGGAATACATTCCTCCAGTATGGACACGTCAAAGGTGATAGCCGCAAAGGCTAAGGATACCGTGGCATTGTGCACATAGGCCTGTGCCTCCGTATTGAACGGATTATCGTCCACATAGTTCACAAGACTGCGGTGCTCAATCATAACGCCTTTGGGCTTTCCGGTGGAGCCGGAAGTGTAAATACAGTAACACAGATTGTCCGGGCGGATATCCGCCTTAGGATTTTCGGTATTTCCCCCTTCTGCCAGAAGTTCTTCCACACTTAAGGCTCTGGCGGAAAGTCTGTCTATCAGCTGGCTGCGCCGGCCGATCAATTCCTTTGGCATAATCACAAACGCCGCTCCGGAATCCTCCAGTATGTAGGAAATCCGCTCATCCGGATATTCCGGGTCAATGGGCACAAAAGCCCCTCCCGCTTTCATGATTCCCTGCCTTACCGCGTACACATCCACTGTCCTTGGCATCATCACGCCCACCATCCGGTCAGCCGCCATCCCCATTTCCAGCAGCCGGTTAGCGATTTTGTTTGCATTTTCATTGAGTTCCCGGAAGGTCCGCATCTCCCCGTCTGCAATCACTGCCGTCTTATCCGGGTACAGAGCCGCCTGCCGCTCAAAAAGGACATTGGCTGTTACCTGTTCCACCTCATAGTCTGTCTCATTGTATCCGTCCAGTTCCCGGCGGGCATCTTCACTGACCATGGAAACTTCCTTTAAATACTTCTTCTTCTGAAATTCCTTCACCACAACGGCCAGACTGTCTATCAGCCCTGCCATGGTGGTTTCCTCATACATGTCCCTGCGGTACTCCGCCTGATAGCAGATTTCCGTCCCATTCACCGCCACGTCCACAGACACAGGTGCTTTCGCCGTATCCGGATACAGTTCCTCCATGAGTGCTTTCTCCCCGGCAATCTCCCCAAACCGGAAATTATCCCCCTGAAAGGCAAAAAGAATATCCGCCTTAATGCCGTATGACCTGCTGATTTCCGCAAAGGAATAAATATCCGCATTCATGCTGTTTAAAAGCTGTTCCCCGGTTTCCCTCAGATACCCTTCAATCTCCCGCTCCCCGTCAATGTTGCAATATACGGGGAGGGTTTTTACCAGCATACTGACAGACGAAGCGAACCGGGAATCATTTCTTCCATTGTAAATGGTGGTAAAGACAGCCTCGTCTTTATATACATAACGCCCTGTCACAAAACCAAAGGCCGCGGTGAACAGCGTGTTCATGGTAATCTGCTTTTCTGCGCAGAAAGCCCGGAGGGCATCCATATCCACCTTGACATTCTTTCTGTACAATCCTGCTTCCGACTGCTTATCAAAAGTCCCCTTCTCCCTTTTCTCCGCTCTAGGGAGAAAATTCTCCGCCCTAGGGAGAAAATTATCCCTCACAGGGAGAAAATCCGTGTCGCATCCGGAAAATACAGCGTCATAGTATTCCTTGGCGCGCCTATATTCCTCTCCCTGTAAAGCTTTCTGCTCCACAAGAGCCGCCTCAAAGCCGGAAAATTCTTCCGCCCTGAGAGCCTCGCCGCCGTATGCCGCGTTCATATCCCGGATAAAAATACCGCAGGAAGTGCCGTCGCTGATAATATGGTGAAATTCCAGGAACAGATACTTCCCTTCCTCCGTTCCATACAACTCTATGCAGAACAGCCTGCCCTCCAGAAGCCGGTAAGGCCGCACCAGTTCTTCCCTTAAAAGACGGTCTTTGATTTCCACGGCAAAGGGCACATTGTCATTCCTCTTCTGCCAGATATCGCCCTTTTCATCCATAAAGAGGGTTGTTTTTATGTAGGGATGGGCGGCAACCGTCTCCTCTATTGCTTTTTTCAGCCTGGGCAGTTCCACCTTTTCGTCCAGCCGGAATAAAAACGGAATGTTGTAAATAGTGCTTCCCGGATTGGCAGCGCACTCCACAAAGATACCGTTCTGGGTCTGGGTCAGCGGATATGCGTCCTGCCTTTCAAAAATTTCCTTCTCTCCCCGTTCCAAAAGAAGCTTCTCCAGCTTTTCCACCGTATTATGCTCTTTCAAATCCTTATTCCGCACCACCGCGCCTTCAAACGTATTGGAGAGCAGGGCGTTCAGCCGCACCGCGCCGATGGAAGTCAGCCCGACCCGGTAAATGTCCGTGGATGCACCGAACTCCCTGTGCCCGATTACTTCCGCCACGCAGTCAAAAATCTTCCTCTGCATTTCCCCTACAGGCTCTGTCATCTCTTCCTTCTTCCTCTCCGGCTTGGGAAGGGCTCTTCTGTCCACCTTCTGGTTCTGGTTTAAGGGAATCTTATCAATCTGCATGGTAACGGCAGGCACCATATAAGAAGGCTTGCTCTCTTCAATAAAGGCGTTCAGTGCTTCCACATCTACCTGTCCGCCTGCCACCACATAGGCTGCAATATACTTTCCCCCTCCGGGTTCGTCAAAAGCAGCCACTGTTGCATCCTGTATCCCCGGGAATTTCCGTATCACTTCCTCCACCTCGGTAAGTTCGATACGGAAGCCCCTGATTTTTACCTGTCCGTCCCGGCGTCCGATAAACTGTATGTTCCCGTCCGGCAAGAAACGGACTATGTCCCCTGTGTGATAGGCCCTGCAATATCCTTCTTTACCGGAGAAAGGATTTTCGGAATAGGCTTCCGCCGTCTTTTCCGGGCGGTTCAGATAGCCTCTGGACACCTGCCAGCCTGTAATCCAAAGTTCTCCCGGCACCCCTGCCGGAACCCTTCTTCCGCAGCTGTCCACCACATAAAGCTTCATATTTGAAAGTGCTTTCCCAATGGGCACATCCTCTTCATAACGCCCCATAGGGTAGGCTGTGGTAAAAATCGTACACTCCGTAGGGCCGTAAACATTGTAGTACTTTGTAGTTCCCTTAGGCGCAAAAGGGGTCAGCGCCTCCCCGCCCATGGACAGATGCTGTAAGCCTTGGCACTGCACACTGGTAGCAAAGGCACGCCCAATCTGGGTAGTCATAAAAGCGTGGGTCACGCCCTGCTCTTTTATATACTGGTTCAGTTCGTTTAAATCCAGACGGATAGACTGGTCGATAATACACACCGAAGCCCCGGCGGTAAGAGCCGGATAAATATCCATCATATGGGCATCGAAGCCATAGCTGGCATAAGCCGCCACCCTGCTCTCCGGCCGTAAGTCATAATATTCCCTATACCACTGACAGAAGGCCATCAGATTGATATGCTCCAGCATGCACCCTTTGGGCACGCCGGTGGAGCCGGAGGTATACAGCAGGATAAATAAGTCCTCCGGTCCGGGCGGGCAGGGAATCACCGGCCTGTCAGAGCCTTCCCTGCCGGAAGGTTCCGGTTCTGCCCATTCCGCCTTTGGCAGTCCCGGAATGTCTTTTGTCAAAAGGACTTTCCCCTGATATCCGTCAGCCAGATATACAAGCGCTTCGTCCGCAATGAGAAGTTGGGCATCCGCATCCTCCATCATAAAAGCCAGCCGCTCCTTAGGGTAGTCAGGGTCAAGAGGCTGGTATGCCGCCCCCGCTTTCAATATTCCCAGAGAGGCAAGCACCATATATTCACACCTTGGAATCAGCACGGACACCGCTTGTTCGCTGCCAATGCCAAGCCCCGCAATATAAGCGGCAAGACGGTCCGTGTAATCATCCGTCTGGGCATAAGTATAGGTCTTATCCATGAAAATAACAGCAGGGGCATCCGGCGTACGCGCCGCCTGTTCCCGGAACAGATCCACCACCGTCTTTTTCCTGTCAAAAGAAACCTCCGGCCCATGGAAGCTGTCCAGTAACTGGATATCCGGTTCCGAAACCAGCGGAATCTCATGCAGTCTCTGAACGGAAATCATTCCCCGCAATACCTGCACAAGCATCCCCGATAAGCCTTTTACGGTACTCTCTCTGTAGCAGTCCCTGCGGTATTCCAGAGAAACCTCATAGCCTCCCTGTCCCTTCATCACCATCACGGAAATATCCGCCTGCACCTGTCCGGTGGGCAGGGGACGGGCAGGGAATCTTTTTCCGTCCAACGTCAGGCCGTTCAGCATTTCTCCCTGATAGACGAACAGAATATCCGAGGCAATGCCGTATTCCCTTGCCAGTTCTTCAAAAGAAATCACATCATGCTCCATGGTTTCATAAAAGTTCTCTTGGAATTTCTGCAAATATTCCTCCACCGGCGAACTTTCTTCCCAGGACTGGTACAAAGGAAGGGTCCGCACAAACATACCCACAGATTCCGCCAGCCCCGTGCAGTGCCTTCCATTGTTGACCGTACAGAACAGACTCCCGTTTCCCCCTGTATATTTTCCGAGAGCATAGGCAAAGGCCCCTAAAAACAGGGTATTTTCCGAAATTCCCCTCTGCCTTACAAACTGCTCCACTGCCGGCGCGGAAAGTTCTTCCCCGAGAGCCATACGCACCCGGCCGCTTCCGGCCCCTGCCGACTTCATCCTGAAATCTTTCAGCAGTTCCTCCCCTCTTTCCCCGTCTCCCAGTCTCCTCCTAAAATATTCCCGGGCTGCCTGATATTCCGGCGTATCCTTTACATGCTCTTCATAAACGGCCACATCCATCAGGGACATCTCCTCAGCCTTTGGCTTCTCCCCCTGATAAAGAAGGGATATTTCTTCCAGAAATACTTTTACCGAAGTACCGTCAAAAATCAGATGGTGTACGTCAAAGAAGAAATATATACGGCTTTTCCCACCGTTATCGGCAATCCGGTAAAGAGCCATACGATATAGGGGTTCTTTCCCAAATGCAAAAGAGCGGACAAAATCCTTCTGTGCCTCCTTCATGTCCCGGGCCGTACATTTCCTTACCTCTGCATCCAGAAATTCGGGACACAGTTCCATAAAGGGTATCCCTTCTTTCTGCACAATCTTTACGCCGAAAGCCGGATGCATGGACACCGCCTTTTTTACCGCTCTCCGGAAATCGGCAATATTCAAGTGTTCCGGCAGTTCGCAGCACATGGGGATATTGTACATGGTTCCTTCCGGGTCATTGACACACTCTAAGTAAACCCCCATCTGGGAATCCGTAAGAGGCCATTCCTTCCGTTTTTGTGTATCTTCCCCGGTACCTGCATTTTTTGTTTTATCCTGTGCCCCGGTATTTGTTTTCTTTTCCGTATCTTTTTCCTGCAAAAGCAACGCAATCTTCTCCGGAGTTCTGCCCTTAAGAGCCATCCCCGGGGTAAAGGATAAATCTGCCAAGCGTTCCGCCAGCTTCAGCACATTGATGGAATCCCCGCCTAATTGGAAAAAGTCGTCGCCAATCCCTGTCCTTCCGCAGTGCAGGATTTCCTCAAAGGCTTCACAGATACGCCGCTGCACATCATTCTCCGGCGCCCTGTAGGCCGCTTTGTATTCCGAGATTCCCGGCGGCAGCAATACCATCCTGTCCAGCTTCCCGTTTACATTCTTGGGCAGTTCCTCCATTCTTTTAAGAAAACGGGGGAGCATGTAATCCGGCAGGTTTTCCTTAAGGCAGGCCCGGATTTCCTCCGGCTCGGTCTCATCCCCTGCCACATAAAATCCGCACAGGTAATTCTGCCCGTTCCCATCCTCAAAGGCTTTCACCACGGCGGTCCTCACTCCCGGCACTGCCCCCATGCGCATCTCAATCTCTCCGGTTTCCACACGCTGCCCGTTGATTTTTACCATCCAGTCCCGGCGGTTTACATAAAGATAGTTTCCGTCCGGCAGCTTTCTCCCTATGTCCCCCGTGCGCAGCAGAATCCTTCCGTCCTTCTGGGGCCGGAAAGCATGCCTGCTCTGTTCCTCCATGTTCAGATAACATTCCCCCAGGACACCGAGGATGCAGATTTCCCCCTCCTGGCCTTCCGGGACTTCTTTCCCCTGTTCATCCAGAAGGAACATCTCGATTCCTTCCGCCGGCTTCCCGATAGGGGTATTCTCCATGGGTTCCTCTACTTTATAAGCCGATACCATCGCTGCTGACTCACTGGAACCGTAAAAATTGTACAGCACATAACCGTCGCCGCCCATCATGGATACCCGCTCACTTCCGGTAGCCACCTTTTTCAGCGCATTCCCCGGGTTCTTAAAATAACGCAGCATCTGGGGGCTGATAAAGCCGCAGGTAATCTCCTTTTCCCCATAATATGCTTCCAACAGCCGCACATCCTTCCGGATCTCCTCGGAAAGGATGTGGACACATCCGCCGCTGCCTAAAACGGCATAATATTCCAACACCTTGAGCACAAAGGATAAAGGCGCAGAGGCTGCCAGCCGTTCCTCCTTCCCAAGGCCAAGAACCGCTATGTTCCGCAGTGCCCCTTCGTAAAGGCTTTCGTGGCTGTGGACAATCCCCTTAGGCCGCCCGGTGGAACCTGATGTATAAATGAGCATAGCCCTGTCCCTATCCGCCGCCGTAAATTCCCCGGCCGGCCCATACTCCCCTATATCCTCCATCCATCCCGCATCAATGGTGCACACTGCCCCGCAGTCCTTACGGATATAGGCAATCCGCTCCGGCGGATATTCCGGAAGCAGGGGAACATAAGCCCCTCCTGCCATCATGATTCCGATTTCCGCCGCAATATACTCCATCCGCCTGTCCATGCAGACTAAAACCGCCTGCCCGGCCATATCTCCCATCTTTAAAAGCTTCGCCGCAACCCGGCCGCTGCAGGCGGCAAGTTCCCCATAGGTAGTGCTCCTTGTACCGCCTAAATCTACAATTGCCACATGGTCAGGCTGTTCATCCACAATCTTTTTAAACCCGTCCAGAAAATTCATACCCGTCTCCTTTATTATGTTCATTATCTGATAAATCAGTTTACCAGATAATCTGCCTGTTTTTTCTGTTTGGGAATACTTCGCATTTTTTTCAGCATCATTTGCACTTTTTAAGTCTGCGGGAAGGCGGTCAAAGCAGCAAACAACGGATAGTTGCAGACAAACTATAAATGTGCTAAACTGAACCCAACAACGAATCGGGATTTTCAGATGAAATATTTAAACTTTCCTTATTTTTCAAGGCTTTTAGAACCTCATATAGTGAAATGATATCTGTTTTCCCTTGTATTTGCCCTTGTGGGCATTTTACAAGGGAAAGTTTTTGTGAAATGTACTTAATCGTTGTTCGCCACTTTATCCAAGAGCCTTGCGGAAGTCCGTTTTGCTTCCCTTGTGGCGTGGGCATATACATTCATTGTGGTGCTTACATCAGAGTGTCCTAAGAGTTCCTGAACGTCTTTCGGTGCTGCACCGTTTGACAGCAGATTACTTGTGTAAGTGTGGCGTAGCTGATGGAAATGGAATCCCTCAAATCCGTCCAACTTCTTTGCGAGAGTCCTGCATGCGATACTTAACGTACTTGGCGTTTCAAGGCATCCGTCCGGTCTTATGCAGACAAATGATATTTCATTGTAATCTGCCGGAACTTCCTCTGTGTTTTCCAAGCTGTAATACTCATAGTAAACCCTGTTTTTGTCATGCACTTCTTTGTAGTAATTGCGGTGGTACAGTTCTCCGTACTGCATCTGGTTTTTAAGCTGTTCTTTCCTTGCCTTTTTCAGGATGGCGGTAAGCGTGTCCCCAAAATCAACCGCCCGAACTTTTTTACGCTTTGTCGGTCCGATAATTGTTTTGTGCTTTGCACCGTCATAGCGGACACTGCGCTTTACTGTAAGATACTGTTCCTCAAGGTTGATGTCCTGCCAGGTCAGCCCACATACCTCACCAATCCTAAGACCAGCATAATAGGCTATCTGTATCGGCAGAACCGCAGGGGGATTTTTCTTTTCCAAATACGCAATCAGCTTTTCGTATTCTTCATGGGAAATAAGCTGTGCTCCTGTATGTCCTGTATTTTCCTCTGAAAACAAGTCCACTTCCTCAGCCTTACGTTTCAGCTTAATATACTGCATCGGATTGAACGTGATCAGTTGCTTTGGGAATACCGCAAAACGGAATGACTGCTGTAAAACTGCTGAAAAAGAATGGATATAATCCTTGCTCATGCCCTTTTTCACTGTTCCGTCTGGGTAAGTGCCACCGAAAGTAAGTAAATCAAGGAATGTCTGTAAATGTTCCGCTGTTACGGTTTTCAGCCTGCGGTCAGCAATCGGGTGTTTTTTAATGCAGCGGATAGCGCCAAGGTAATTTTCCACTGTACCGTTGCTGAGTGTGCCAACTTTGAGTTCTTCCTCAGCCCAAATGTCAAGCAGTCCTCCAAGCGTGATATTGTCAGCTTTTGCAATGAATTTCTTGCTTTCGTAGTCCTCCATTGCCTGCCTTAACAGCTTTTCCGTTTCACTCTTGCTTTCCGTACCTGTAAATTCTTTCTGTACCAGATTTCCGCTTGCATCCTCCACATAGAAGCGGTAGTACCATTTCTTTCCTTTTTTTCTTACAGAACCTTTTGCCATAATCGTTCTCCTTTCGATATCGGGCAATCGGAACTGATGAAATGCTTTCTGCGTATTAATATCTTATAGATGCATCCATAAGCCAGCCAGCTGCCAGCCAGCACTACGGGCTTTCTGACCTGGCTGTATCCCTTGTATCATAACGCCGGTTGCCTAACTATACCGATCCGGATATTTCTGATAAAAGATTTGCAAGCCTCTGTGCCGCTGCTTCCGGCTTTTTGGTGTAAAGCCTTATAATGTCTGCAATGTCATTAAAAGCATTGATGGAATGGGTAATCTCGCGCAGGAACATGACCTCGTTATATTCCGTACCGGATTCAAAACCTATCGTGGTGGCTATACCGGAATTTTTTGTATCCCCTTTAAAGTTCCTGCATGCAAGCTGGAATGAATCCATAAACAGCCCATATTCCTGTAACATCAGCAGAAGCAGGTCTTTAGAAAAATTGGATTCAGAACCTTCAAGGTCGAAAGGGAGCCTGTCCAGAATACTTTTCACTGCATCGCGGATCTGTAATTCCCTCTTATCCGTAATATCTGTCTCGTATTCGTCAGTTTCTCCTTTGAGCCATTCTACAGATACATGGAGAGCTTCTGACAGACCATCTAAAACCAGCTTTTTGGTATTGTCTATCGTTCCTGCCTCATATCTCTGGATAGTGGAAGGTGTCACTCCCATTTTCTCCGCAACATAAGGCTGTTTCAGGTTAAGCTCCAATCTCCGCTGTTTTGCCCTGCTGCCAATCAGCCTGCGTAATTCCCTGTCTTTCATCCTCATATGTCTCCTTTTTCGGTATGATATTACTATATCATATCATAAATAATATTGCAATACGCAATTTATTAATAGTTATTATAATTTCGTAATGCTTGACAAAGACATATAAAAGAGATATAGTATAAGAAATAGAAAAATTGCATTATGCAAGCCGGCGGGAGGTGAACAGATGGCAGAAACAAAGATCGCACTGACGATAGGAGAGGCTTCCGAATATACAGGGATCGGCAGGAATACTATGAGAAATCTTGTGGAATGGGGAAAACTGCCTGTCCTGAAAGTCGGGAGAAAAGTCCTTATCAGAAGTGACATTCTGGAAGCTTTTATGGAGATGAATGAAGGAAAGAACTTACGGGATAAAGGCAGTGTAAAAGCTGTTACAAGAAAAGTGACGGTTTGAGCGGCAGCAATTAGCAGACTAAAGAGAAACTATCTATTAAGATTGTTTATATAGAATATACATAGCGGACTATACTACGTCATTGTTTCTATGATTGGCTTCACAAGTACAGTCCGGCAGATTACTGGCAGTCAGGAAGTGCGGTACCAGCCGATACCTCCGTATACTTTGCCTTGTCAACTCTTCTATCGGGGAGGGCATCCGCTGTCAAGGATTTTCGGCTAGAACTAAAATCCTTGACAGCGGATGTTCTCCCTGATATGATGCAGGCGGCAAAGTATACGAATGATTTCAGAAAATATAGAACTGATATCCACATATTTTCCATTTATTTCAAAAGTGACAGTTTGATATCCATGAAATTTCAGGTGATTTTAAAATATGAATTTTGCTGTCCAGACATTTTCTGTTGACTTCATTTCAGGCAGATTTGATGTCATTTTATATCCTTTTACACATAAAAAGACAGCAGAATGCAGTCAAAAAAATGTAAGCATTCTACTGGCGTAAATTGATTGCGGTTTGGCGTCAATAAAAAATAACTGGCGTAAAAAACAGCAAAATTGGCGTAACCAAATGAGTAACTGGCGTCAGATTTATGGCATTTGACGCTATTGCCATGAATTTAGTTGTTTATATGAGGGTCGGGGCTACTCCCCGACAAGATTTCATTTCGTGCCCATGAAATGCGTATCTTGCGGCGTTCTGTAGAACGCCCTCTTCAAAAAGAAATGCAATGCAATCAAACATAATGCCTACGCTGATGAAAACAGGAATTCCTTTCTCTGTGCTACGCATCAAAAACGGAAGAAAAGCTCTTCCATTCAAATGATCCATTTTCTAAGTTATGGATTCCAATTCTTAATCTTGCTTTCTCATAATAAAACCACTTTGCGTTATTACTCTGCACATGTTTTGACAGAATCTAGAAATGCATATTTGTAAGAATATGCCAGTCCGAGGGTATGGGGAGCGGAATCCCCATCAAGTTAGCCTGAACAACTCAAAGTCCACGAAGTGAGTTTTGAGTTGCTCGGGCGAAACTTGCTTTGATTATCCCGAATTCGGGATAAGGAAAGAAAAATACCTCTATATTTTTGTATATGGATACTCAATATGCAAAGCGCAATAATTTGAAATTTTTGCTGATTTTTCATTGTATTTGTGATAAAGTATAAGTGACAATTTTGGGGAATGTGTTATCAAAAACGAGGTGTGTTATGACCGATGCAGAAAAGAGAACTGCTGCGACAAAGTTTTACAATGACTGGCGCGGTATAGGGGATGAGAAAAGTGATAGCCAAAGATTTTGGATTGAATTTCTTAGGAATGTTTTAGGAATTGAAAATGTTACACAGAAGATTATTTTTGAAAAGCGCGTAGTAGTGGATAATCAAACCAAATTTATTGATGTTTATATACCGGAAACACGGGTTTTAATAGAACAAAAAAGTATAGATAAAGACTTGGGCAAGAAAATGTCACAGTCAGACGGAAGCCAGCGTACGCCTTTTGAACAGGCACGCAATTATGCGCAATGGATGATACCAAATGAAACGCCGTTATGGATTGTGACCTGTAATTTTAAGTCTTTTGAAATTCATGATATGAATAAACCGAGCGAACCGCCTATGGTAGTTTTGCTTGAAGAACTGCGAAATAAGCTTCCTCTATTTGATTTCATGTTCAAAGAAGATGTAAAGGAACTTTCCCGTGAAATGGAAATCTCCGTCAAAGCAGGGGAAATTGTAGGTGTTCTCTATGACAAATTGATAGTGCAGTATAAAGAACCTGATGAGCAATCATACAAAAGTTTAAATGCCTTATGTGTACGACTTGTATTTTGCTTATATGCAGAAGATGCAGGCATTTTCGGTTCACACATGATGTTCCATGACTATTTGAAAGATATTCCTGTTAATGGTTTCAGAAAAGCACTTGTGGAACTGTTTAAGATTCTTGACACGCGAATAGAGGATAGAGATAAGTATTTGAAAGAAGACAATCCAAAACTTGCGGCTTTTCCTTATGTTAATGGTGGTCTGTTTGCAGATGAAACAATAGAGATACCGCCTTTTACTGAAGAAATTAAATGTCTGCTCTTGAACAAAGCGAGTGCAGACTTTAACTGGTCAGAAATAAGCCCGACTATTTTCGGTGCAGTATTTGAAAGCACCTTAAACCCAGAGACACGCAGAAGTGGCGGAATGCACTATACTTCTATTGAAAATATTCATAAGGTTATCGATCCACTGTTTATGGATGAACTTAAAAATGAGTTCAACGAATTCAAAAAGATTACAGTAGAGCGTACAAAAAAAGCAAAACTAAATGCTTTTCAGGTGAAAATTGCAGGATTAAAGTTTCTTGATCCGGCATGTGGTTCGGGAAATTTTTTGACGGAGACATATATTTCTTTGCGCAGATTGGAGAATGAGATTTTGAACGAACTGCAAGCTGGACAAATTGTGCTTGGAGAGGCGTTAAATCCTATTCAGGTATCTATTGGTCAATTTTATGGAATCGAAATCAATGATTTTGCAGTGACAGTTGCAAAGACGGCATTATGGATTGCGGAAAGCCAGATGATGAAAGAAACGGAAGAGATTGTCCATATGAGTCTTGATTTTCTTCCGTTAAAATCTTATGCAAATATCATTGAGGGGAATGCGCTTAGAATTGATTGGGAGCATATCGTGTCAAAGCATGAACTGAATTATATTATGGGAAATCCGCCGTTTGTTGGATTTAAGTTTACTGGCGAAACGCAAAAAGAGGACATGAAGCTGGTCTTTTCTGAAACTAAGCCAGCTTTACTTGATTATGTATGTTGTTGGTACAAAAAAGCAGCGGAGTATATTCAAGGATTAAAATGTGAGGCGGCATTTGTATCTACCAACTCAGTGTCACAAGGGCAGATGGCGGGATATTTATGGTCTCTGCTCCTAAAAAAATATTCGATTTCTATTAATTTTGCTTGGCGGTCTTTTGTTTGGAATAGCGAATCAAGCAACACTGCTCATGTTCATGTAGTTATTATTGGTTTTTCTGCGAGTGCCCGTGCAAAAAAATTTTTATTTTCTGGCGATACGATTAAAGAAGTATCGAATATAAGCCCTTATTTGATTGAAGGAGCAAATCTTTTGATTTTAAGCAGAAAAACACCTATATGTAAAGTCCCGGAGATAGTCATGGGAAATCAGGCTATGGATGGTGGGAATCTTCTTATTGAAGAAAAAGATTATAAAGAATTTGTTGCAAAAGAGCCGCAGGCAATTCCCTTTATAAAACGATACATGATGGGGTATGAATTTATCAATAATAAAAAACGGTGGTGTTTATGGTTGGTAGATTGCTCTCCTTCACAGCTTCGGAATATGCCCCATGTGATGAAAAGAGTAAAAGCTGTGCAGGAAATGCGTGCGGCGAGTAAGGATGCGGGAGCTCGAAAAAAGGCAGAAACACCAATGCTGTTTCGGGAACAGCGTAATCCGGCGAGATTTATTGCCATACCAATTGTATCATCAGAACGTAGGAGATATATTCCTTTGGGGTATTTGGATGGTTCTGTGATAGCTGGAAATAAATTGTTTATTATTCCTGATGCAGAGATATACCACTTTGGTATACTAACATCTAACGTTCATATGGCATGGATGCGTACAGTGGCAGCTCGTTTGAAGTCGGATTACACTTATTCAAAAGACATTGTGTATAACAACTTTCCTTGGCCCAATCCTACGGATGAGCAATGGGGAAAAATAGAACAGACCGCACAGGCGATATTGGATGCGAGAAATTTATACCCCGATAGCAGCCTTGCTGATTTATATGATGAACTTACAATGCCGCCCGAGCTCCGAAAAGCACATTTACAGAATGACAAAGCAGTCATGCAGGCATATGGGTTTACTAAGGTTGTAGAAGGCAAGAAAAAATGGCTATCAGAGGATGAGTGTGTGGCAGAATTGATGAAACTATATCAGGAAATGACGATTTTGTGAAAATATTATCTACATTTTTGAACGAAAGGAAAATGCAAATGAATATTGTCGGACAGATAATCAATGGATATTTATTTGAAGAGGCTCTTGGAAGCGGAAGTTTTGGAGATGTATACAGAGTATCAAGAGACGACAAAAAATATGCGGCAAAGGTTTTGTCAGAAACTTATATATTAGACGAATTTAAAAACGAACAGAATCGTATCACAAGGGAAATTGATGTCTTAAAGAATGCAAAAGGTAAAAATCTGATTCAATATCAAGAGGATTTTTATTTTGAAAATGAATTTGGTATTATGGAATATGTCATTGTAATGGAATATTTTGAAGGTGTAACCTTACGAAATTTTCTGAAAACAGACACTTCGCTTGATGCCTTGATTCATATATTTGTGGATATTTTAAGCGGAGTAAAAGATTTACATAACACAATTATCGAAAGCGAGGGTATTATTCATAGAGATTTAAAGCCTGATAATATAATGGTTGATGAAAATTTGAATGTGAAAATTATTGATTATGGCTTGAGTAAGATTATAGATTTTTCATCAATAACATCAACAGGAACACAAATCGGATCGCCCCTATATATGTCGCCAGAACAATTGAAAGACAGCAAGCACATTGATTACAGAGCTGATATATATGCATTGGGAATTATTTTATACGAAATGTTGACAAAGAACATTCCATACAAAGCGGCAACATTGCCTGAATTACTATTAAAAATACTAAATGATCCGATTATTCCGCCCAAACAATACAACTCAAATATTAGTGACGGATTGGAAAGCATTATATTCAAAGCGACTGCAAAAGAGCCATATGCACGCTTTCAGACAGTTGATGAGTTTATAGATGCTTTTGATAAAAAGAATATTCAAGAAGAACTGATAACGGTGGGAAAATATTATGCGTGGATATATCGTGAGAAAGCTGTTACAGAACAGTTTGAAAAAGTAAATGAAGCAGATATTATTTATCCTATCCACGTTCAAAATTGGATGAAAAATTTACATTTATATTTTGCAAAAAATAGTTTTAAAAATGTGATAATTGATCCTTCGACCCAAAGATTATCATATGTTGCATTTGCTAATACAAAGGGACTTGTGGATTTACCTTATTCACCGGATAAAGGAATTATTTCTTTAGAATACCTACACAATCCTCAAAAACGCAAAGAATATATAGATACATGGTATTCTACAGTTTCTATGGGGCATAAATTGGTTTTGCCATACCACTATATCAGCAATACAGATTATCCCGTGGATAAAATCGATGATTGGATAAAAATAAACATTCAGTTGATTGATGAAAGCATACAGGTGGTGGACGAAGGAAAAGAGAAATATGCAATGATATCAATAGGACTCGGGCATCTGGTATTTCAAGCGGATAAAATATTGTCTTATTTTGTTCATGCACAAGTAGACGGGTTTATTGTACAGGTTTCGGATATGAAACAGTTGAATGAACAGTCATTAGGAAGTTATCTTGATTTTATGGTTAATTTACAGAAGTATACAAATAAACCTGTGATTGCATTAAAAGTACCAATCCCTTTGGGGCTGGCATTGACCGCTAAAGGAATACATGGTTTTTCGTTAGGATTGGCAAGTATTGATTATTTTGACGAGCAATATATTAAAGAAGAAAAAGATTCCTTTAATTTATACTCAAAATTTTATTTTCCGCAAGTATTATCGTTTTTGACTTATCCTAAAAAAGATACGTTTGCATTTGAGCAGCTTTATAATTATTTTGGGGGTTGCAATTGTAAATGGTGCAGTGGAAAGTCTGCGATTGAAATCGGTACTGGCGATAAAGGAATACAGTTGCATCATTGGCAGATGATGTTAGAAGAAGTCGATAGAATAAATGAGTATGCAGTAAATGATAAAATTCCCTATTTGAGAGGGCGGATTGAATCTGCTTTAAACAATCTTGATATGATACCAAAAGAGATTTTAGGAAGTCAAAAGAATACGGATTATTATAAGCTACTGAAAAATCTAAAAAAGATAATTTAAAAATAAAGCAGGTGAGATATATGTTTGTAAACGAAAAAGCATTGGTGGAAAAATTAGTTCTTGACTTGCAGGAAAGATTTGGAACACATTACATTGTCCGAGAGTTACGGGGCGGAAATAATATTGCAGATATTGTTTATTCAACCGAAATAAACAGAAGCAATATTGTGTTTGATGAATATTTTAATGCATACTATTATTTCAGTGATATTTATAATAATAAAAAAGTTAATTTGAAAGATGTCAGCATTTCAGATGAACAAATTGGCAGGAAATTTTATCACTTTCTTCAGGAATTAGAAGATATGGGATATGTAAAAATCATTGGTAACTATATAACTTCTGTCAAAAAGATAGACGCTGTTACTAAAAATTTTATTGCTGTAGAAGCAAAAATTTCTGATTGGAAATCCGGATTGGAACAGGCAGTCCGATATAAACAATATGCCAATGAAGTGTATGTTGCATTAAGCTCTGAATATGTACCTAAAGTTGACAGGCAGCAATTTAAAGATTTGAATGTCGGTTTAATGAGTGTTTCTTCAGGTAAACTTAAAATATCTATCAAAGCAAAAAAACAATCGGTGGAAAAGCTGGATATCCAATATTATATTGCGGATCGATTTCTGAAGCAATTGCAACTATTGGAAATTGTTTAGACAGAAATGAGGAGATTGTTTAATAACCTATATCCAATCAAAGTGCCTATTGATTGGATATAGGTTATCATTGTGTTCCTGTGATTGTGCACAAAAAACGGAAAGCATTTCTATCAATTCCTTTTGCCTTGTTACTTTATGTATTAGGATTTTATTTCCCTCATTTTTTCCCTTATCAGGGTTCGTAATGCTTTGCGGAAAGACATAACACAAGGGAAATGATAAGGGAAAACTCACCTGCGATAAATTTAGTGTTTTCAAGGGTTAGTGGAGATTTTAATAACAAAATATAACAGCTAATGTTTCCCTTAAAAATCATCAAATCACAATCGGGATTTGAGGAAGGAGAAAATATGAAAAAACATTTGGGTATTTTGTGCTCTTTCATATTGGTTTTATCATTAACAGCGTGTGGAGCAGATTTTGACGGCAGCCGGACAGGAAATAATAATGAGTTTGTGATGGCCTATAAGGTATTGAATAAAACTGACTCTCAAGACCTAATCATTGAAAAAGGGGATACTATCCATGCAGAAATTATTGTTGAGGATGGCAGCTTATCATTTAAGATTCAGAAAGATGATGAAGTACCTGTCTATGAATGTGTAGATATTTCCTTTTCTGATAAATTTGATGTTGATATTGAAGAAAGTGGAACGTATACGGTTTCAGTAACCGGTAAAAAAGCAAAAGGAAGCGTCAGTTTTACAGTAGTTGCTAATCAATAGGCAAATTCCGGCTTGTCGGCAATCCCCAAAAAGGCATCCGCTCCTTCAAAGCGGATGCCTTTTCCTATCCCCGTCCTTCTGCTCACTGTAATCCAAACCCTTACGCTTCATTTTCATAACATTCATCAGCTTATTCATTTACTCCTGAATAGGCAGCATTATCCGCATTAATCCAATGGGCTTATAATGTATCATTGCCAGAATCACTTTCAGTAGATATCATCCATTGCGGGTTTGCTCATCTTTCTCATCATATGGCTTGTTCCAAGAACCTATCTCAATGATATTTCCCTCCGGGTCAGCAATAAAGCATGTCCGCTGCCCCCACGGTTCGGTTGTCGGTTCTAACAAAGATGTGGCTCCGTGTGCAATAGCGTTCAGATACTGCACATCCACTTCCTCGTAGGTATCCACATATAAAGCCATTTCGGAATGGCCATTTACTCCTTTGAGATATTCATATTTCTTATCCGTTAATTTTTCAAAATCCTTTCTTCTGTATAAAAAGAATAATGTCCCATCCTTCAACAGATAAACAATGTCAGTGTTCTCATTTTCTTTGATTTCAAAGCCAAGTACGTCCCGATAAAACCGAATCATTGCTCCCATATCCTTGACAAACAGCCCATATCCGTCCAATCTCATAAATAAAGCCTCCTCCTTTACCAAACTCTATTTGTCCTTATTCTTAGGAACTGTTCAAAAATAACTTTTCCTTAATTTTTCAGCAAACAGAGAATTTATTTTTCGGTCGTATTTTTTTCCTGCACCGGAACATACAAGTAACAATACTCATGAGTACCATCTTCCGGTCTGAAGAAACCATAATATTCAACGATTGGCAGTGTGTCATTGCCATAGGTATAGCCGAGTTCAGGGGCAATTTGCTCCCCAATCCAATGGTATGGCGGAATGCCGCCCGCCCACGGTTCGTGTCCGAGTGTTCTTGCAGTTTCATTACACATTCTTATCCGCAGAAATTTTGCGGCGGGAATTTTACAAATATCATATGCAGCAGGCTGAACATCAGTTGCAACAAGAAATCCAAACATCACGCCGCTGGGCCGTTCGCAGGAAAGATAATTCAGACTCATGCAAATATCCCAATTCTCTTCACGGCTGTTTGGCAATGCGGAGACAGACATAAAATCCTCCATAATTTTTTCAACATTCGGTTCCTCCGTATTATTGTCTGCGTAGCCCACTTTTCCACACCAGACAGAACCGCTCCATTCAACCAAATCAACAGCAATTCCGTTATAGTCATAAGTTTTAACGATATTTTCTTGTGGATGCCGTATATTCACTGCATTTTCCTCCTAGTATAACCCACTTTAAATAACCTTACGTTTCGCTGCTCTGCTTTCCCGATAGCACCTATGTAAAAGCCTCAGCATAGCCCGCTACGTCTGCGTTTTTACACAGGTACTCTCGAAAAGCATCCTCAGTGAAACATAAAGGTATTTAAATCAGTTTATACTAGTACATCATTGCATTAATCCTTGATTGTTTTTTCAATTCCCACTTTTTCCGTTCTAAAAATGAAATTTTACAAGATAGATTATCACAAACATTTTACCTCTAACAGTTTCTTGATGTCTTCATAATGTTCCTGACAGATAACCCGGTAATGTATCCAGCCGCCATCTCCACAAGGATATTTATTATCAATGTGTTCTTGGGTGTATTTTTTAAGTTCTTCATAAACCGTTTCATATTGCGCGTCTGTTAATCTCATCATAACTGTAAATGCGCCGGCTTCAGGAAAGATATTACACATAAGCTTTTTCTTTTTATAATGTCCGATTCCCCAACCGTATTTATTGCCATAAGGGAAAACCACTTTCTGTTCTGTATGAAACACAGTAGTCAGCCAATCATTGAGCACAGAAAAGCGTTCTGCATTTTCCGAACAGTACGCCGTCATTTCCTCTACGGTTGGAAGAATCTGCTTATTCAGCATTCTCTCGTACACAGCCACCCTCCCAATCCCAATTTACTCATTTTATCCCCCCGCAAAACCAAACTTTATTTTGCCTTTATCGGGATATAATAGTCCATCTGTTCATACCCCATTATTTTTTTTGCAAGTGGTGACGTAATGATATTTCCTAATTCGGAACGTGATGTGTCACGCTCAAATCCGTTTTCACTTAGAAACCGGTCAATCTCTGTGTCCATGAGCCCCTTATCTGTTTTCTGGTCTATGTCGGTTGCTACAGCATAAAGACCGCCTTTGAAGTCTATTATTTCAAATTCGTTTGGAACATTCATTCCATCTTCATACATATACAGCCAGACAAACCCCTCCCCTGCCCAAAATAGGAAATCTTTTGGAAACAGCCCCCTTTTTTGTGAAGATAACCATTCGTCAAATAGATTAAAATTTCCCTCTCCGAACATACCTATTCCGGACGAAACCATTTTGCAGGGTGGCATTTCATAAATCCTTACATTTTGCATTGTTATTCCTCCAATCTTGATTTGCCGTTGCTTTATTGTATATCCTTTTCTGTTAAAATAAAAACTTTTATTCTTTTTGTCTGCAAAAGCGGAACATAAGCAGGGCTGCAACAAGCCGCTGTTTTATGCTGCCCTCCGTATCTCTGCCGATATGCCCGGTTTCAATGGCGGCGTTTTTCCCTCTTTCTCCCACATGGGACAGTGCATAGTTTACAGTTCATTCATTTTCTTTGCCTACCCTAACTGTATTAAAGCTTATGTATGGCTGTATTGCTATGCTGTTTAATATAACACATATATCTTGACATCTCTTGTCAAGGTTTATATTTTTTATAAATTTCTTGTGCCTGTGCAGCTAGCACATCTTTCAAATATGCCGGTTCCATGATTTCAACCTGCGCCCCGAATGAGAGCAGATAACCAATAAGCCATGTATCAACAGGCATTTCAGCACAGGCAATTAAATCACCGTTTTTTTGATATTTAATTTGTGTTTCGTCAAATTCATCATAAACACGGTACGCAATTTCTTTTGCAAACAAAAGGACTATCCGGGAGCATATCTTATGCAAATCATTGTTTTGCTCCGGATATGGTCTTGGCATAAATGTATTCTCCATTAATTCCAACTCCAATATGCGGTTCAGTTTGAATATCCGAAAATCCTGCTGCTTCATGCAAAACGCTTTCAGATACCATTCTTTTGACTTATAAGATAGTTTTAATGGCTGAATGATTCGTGTGCTTCTTTCGCTCTTAGTATTTTCATAAACTATCTTTATTTCTTTGCACTGAATGACTGCTTTTTTCAACATTTCAAATTTTGAATTGTCAAAAGCACATTTTCCCCACCGCGAGAAATCTACTTCAAGCCAGCTTCTTGTATTTACGTTGAAAAGTGCTGATAACTTTGTTAGGATTTCTTTTCCGCCAATATAACCCGTAGCCAATACGCTTTGCATCGCTATCAAAACTTCCTGCTTTTCTTTTTCGGATAATATTGCCCTATCCAGAATAAAATCCTGCAATAAGTATATCCCGCCATTTCTTCCTGTTTCGGCATAGATTGGAATACCTGCGCTGCTTAATGCTTCCACGTCACGGTAAATCGTCCTTGGGGAAACTTCAAATTCGGCTGCTAATTCAGGAGCCGTAGCGTGTCCCCTGTCTAAAAGATAATATAAAATTTTGAATAAACGGCTATCTGACATTTTTCACCTCCCATTCAAGAATACCATAAAAATCTTGACACAGCTTGACAAATTTTATTTTTTTAACTTTGGGCAGAGCACGCTATAGACCGTTTCAGTGGGAATGAGTTAAGCAATGAAGACCGAATAAAAAAGGATTAAGAAAATTTTCCCTTGTAACTTGCTGATAAGGGCAAATACGAGGGAAAAGGATACATATTTGGCAATGTCATTAGCTGACGCAGCCTGCCGGCCTAAGTTAATGACATTGACATATTTGGGGTGGACATACCGCATAGCTTTGAATATAAAGGAAAGTTAAGGCAGTTGGCAGATAAACCGAAATTGTTATTTCCGATTCGGTTTTCTTTTGACAGCCAACAATTTCATGTAATCATCGAAATCAGCCGTATTGGTCGGTTCAAACATAACCCATTTCCCGTCATGATAGGTTTTAGCTTCATCATATTGTCTACAGACAGCATTAGAAAGGGTATCCCTGATAGCTTCAAACTTTGCCCTCTCATCTTTCCCAAAAATAATCATAAAACCTACGCAATTGCTTTTTGCGTATAAGCTACAGAGGGTTTTCCCACCTCTCCGATACTTATACTCATAAACCCAATTCTTACCACCGGCATTCCATAGCTGTTCCATATCGTATTTTTCATCAATAGCCGAACATAACGCTTGCCAAACTTCATACAAGGATTGTCCAAGTAATTCAGTCATAATTGATTGAGATGGTATATTTTCAAGCATAATCTCTCCTCCGCAAATCTGATTTATTCTTCTCATTATGCAGGACATCCCTTTTAACTTCAAGAGGTGCCTGCCCCATGGAAATACTGCCGGCTTCTCTTAGGAAGTTTCCATCCGGAAGAATCCTCTGCAATAACTCTTTGCACAACTCCGGGTTCTGTATCACCTTTCCAAACAGAAACATAAATAATTACCGGAAAACTCTGTATGTCTCATAGGCTCTATATCCTCTAACCCTATTATACACAGTCTTCCAGTCAATTACAATACACACGGAACCTGTATCCTGAAATGAAATCACCGCGATATCCTTTGCCAATCTATTATCTCAGGCTCTATGGATACACCATTCCACTGCCGGTCAGCACATCCTCAGGAGTGATAGCCTGATATTCATTTTTTGTCCCGTGTATTTTTATATTTACCTCTTCTATCTCAATGATACAGCAGAGAGGTGTTTCGGGTGCTTTATGCCCTTTAGATACAGAACAATTATGATATCTGTTCCGTTTCCCGGCAAAATCTCGTCTTTCGCCCTTATTTGTGATATGGTTCTCCATAACATATCCAAGTGCGAAAAATCTCATACTATTATTCAAAGCAGGCAGAACAAAAATATGTCCTGCCCCCTAAATCGCAATTACAAATTATTCTGCTTCCTGTAAATATGTTCTTGCCTGTTCCTCTGTTAAATCAAATTTCCTTTGCAATCTTGTTATAATTTCTTTTTCCGGAATATTATAATCTCTTCCCATAGAAATAGTCTCATAAATCTTACCACGTATCTCACCTATCTTCTGATTTTCCCTGTCGCGCATTAACAATGTCATATACTCATGCCTCCATTCCCGATTCTTCTTTGCCTTCTCCACGGCATATTCAAGTTTCTTCACAAATACAGCTTCTGAAGGTTTACCTGCTACATAATCCAGGAACTCTTTTAATTCCCTGCTTATAATTCCATTTTTTCCATCTGCATTTAGGAAAACTTTCTTTGCCCCATCATTTAATATGACCTCTGAATCTTCTTTACAGACATTCTCAAAAGTATACATATAACGACCTTTTCCAAATAAATCTGAGAGACATATAAAAATAATGTAACTATTGTTCAGTGTATCATAGTCCTGCCCTTTATCAACCAACTGTAAATCTATCATGCTCTGATAATATCTGGTTCTCCTTGGCAGGTATTTTGAAGTGACAGCCTGCATTTCTATATCATATACTGTGCCTTTCCCATCATTTACATACACATCCAATCGGACGCCTTTTGCGTCAAAATCCTCTTTTATTGCCTTTTGCAGTTCTGGGTATTCTACATGGTCAATATCCAAATCTGGAAGGATTCTCTGCAACAGTTCTTTACAAAGTTCTGCGTCCTGCATCACCTTCCCAAACAAAAAATCATTCTTTTTTACAAATCCCATTATTTCAAGGCTTTAACGCAACTTATTACGTTCATTTACACCAATCACTACACCATTTTTCCTTCAGATAGTTCCATACATTTGCTCGAATTTTTGCATTTCCTTTTCTTTTTCATCTTCAGTCACATGGACATATAAATCCATTGTCATGGAAATGTTTGCGTGCCCAAGAATCTTTTGCAATGTTTTGGGCTTCATTCCTGATTCAATGCACCTTGTCGCAAATGTGTGTCTAAGGGTATGCATGGATATTTTCTCAATCCCTGCTTTATTACATATCTTTTCCAAGTAGCTATCATAATTTGAATTTGGTATTAGCCGGTTATTGCTGTTCAGAAATATATGGTCAACAAATTCACATGGCAAAGCATCGGTTTTGCTCTTATTCCTTTCGATTCTGGTAAGCAATTCATAAACGGTTCCTGTCATAGGAATATCTCTATAACCTGAATTGGTCTTTAAGTCACCAACAATAAATTTGTTGCCATTGGAATCATAGGTCACATTTCGCTGGATATGTATAGTTCGGTTCCCAAAGTCTACGTCACTCCATTTCAGCCCACGCAATTCGCTAGAGCGGACACCTGTTTGCAGTATGAACAAAAAATGGCTGTAATTAACGCTGCCTCTTGCGACAGACAAGAATTTTTCCTGTTCATCCAGTGTTAGCACCCTCTTGTTTACATTTCCTTTTTGGGGACATTTGACAGATTTTGTGACTGGATTTACAGGAATGAGTCCATTTTCACACGCATCGGAAAACATACATGACATTGTAATCTTTGTCCTTTCCATGCTTCCGCCAGCATACCCGTTGTTGTCCATAATATTCAAGATATTTTGGCAGTTCATCGGCTTCACATCTTTGATAAGCATGTTTCCAATAACGCCCTTGATATTTTTTTCATAACGGCCTTTGTAACTGCTAAGCGTATTCCATCTTACTGTTTTTCCTTTAATTTCAGAAATCCAGTACTCAAACCATGCATCAACCGTCATGTCCCCAAAAGCGTCTATGCCCCCATGCTCATCCTCAAACTGCGCGTCCGCTATCCATTTCCTGCATTCCTGCAATTTATGGAAATATTTCTGCCTGCGTTTCCCGTCCCTTCCGGTAAACCGTGCTGAATACAGCCCATCCTTTCTCTGGCTTATCCCTACTCCAAGTTCCTTCCCTTTCAAATCTTTGCCCATAAAGCCAACTCCTTTCTGTCATATTCCAACAAAAAGAGTCTGATATGTCTTAAGATTATAACATACCATCCACCATTTTGGAATGATTGGATCATCTTTTACATCTTTCATCTCAAAATCCCGCCTTAAATTTCAAGGCTTCTTGATATGTACTGCTCAAACTCTTTCCTTTTTACCAATTTTTTGCTGCCGACATATAATACAAAATCACATTTCGGCTGCTTTAATAACTCTTCAATTTTGTTGATTCCTATATTTGAATAAGCTGCCGCTTCCTTAATTGTCAGTGTCACTTTAAGCCAAAAAGGTATCTCTAATGCTTTTGCTTCTGCCATACTTATAAATTGCCCACCTCTGTAAATAAATTTTTATATGAAAGGCACCGCCGTCATGGCAATGCCCATTCCTTTATTCGTCAATATTCAGTCTGAGTCTGGTTCGCAGCACTGTTCTCATCTATATATAAGTTGGTACCAAGCTGATTTCCAGTTAAGCCCCAACTAAGCCAGTCTATATTCGTCTCACAATTTTTACCTTGTGGCAATCTCCCCATGCAATTACCATACACAGGGGGACACATCTGCTATCTAAAAACTGCATTAAACATATGTCACGGAGGATGTCCCGCACCCCGTGAACATGTCAGTTGACATATATGGTTTTCCCCATTTACCACTTGTTACATAAATGGTTTTAAGGTTTTTGCAGTTTTGAAACATATTTCTCATATACATACATGTATTAAAACTTGTCAGATTTAAGCTTGTTAATAAGGAGCAGTCTCGAAACATGTTGTCCATACTTGTGACTTTTTTAGTATTGAAGTTAATTAGGCTGATTTCAGTTAGCAGACAGCCATAAAACATATCGCTCATATAAGTCACATTGCCTGTATCAAAATTGCTTACGTCTATGCTTGTTAAAGAATTACACATATAAAACATA